>NKIE01000372.1 GCA_002256055.1 Pseudomonas sp. PGPPP3
ACCACGATGCCTGGCTCTGGCGGAGCAATCTGACGGCCAGCCATCTCGTTGTAGTCCGGCACCACGATGCCAGGCTCCGGCGGAGCAATCTGGCGGCCAGCAATCTCGTTGTAGTCCGGCACCACGATGCCCGGCGCCGGTGGCGCAATGCGGCGGCCGGCGATTTCGTTGTAATCGGGCACCACAATGGCCCGCGGTGGCTGCACCTGTGGGCGAGGCGTCACCGGAGGAACCGAGGGGACCACCAGCGGCGCAGGCTTGCGGCCCTGGCTGGCCAGCCCGGCCTGATAGCCTTGTAAATAACCCTGCACAGCCACTCGGCGCTGCTCGGCCGGGCAGTAAAAGTTGAACCAGCTGCTGTCCTGCTGATAGCCCATGGCGCCATCACGCTGACCGCGTTGCTGGGCAAAGCCCGCCTGACAGTCACGCGCAACCTGCTCGCTATGCATTTGCTGCAGCTCCGCGCAGCCACTGAGCAAGCCCAACGCGCAGCCAAGCAAAAGAATTCTGTTCATCGTCTGTTCTCGTCACACCACGGTGGTGCAGGTATCTGGAATGGACCGGCAGATTAAATCAGCGGTGCTGAACCAAACCTGAACGGGCAAACCGAAACATGCGCCTTGCAGAGGCACAACAGAACAAAAACAGCGGTGCACGCGAGCCAGTCGCGGCGAGCTACTTCTTCTTTTTTGGCCCGGTATTGAAGCTTGGCACCTTGCGCACGGCCTTGACCGGCGGCGCGCTTGGCTCGTCAGCGCTTTCCAACCATTTGCCCAGGGTCTTCTTGCCGCCGCCACCGACGACTTTCGGTTTTTTCGGCTTCTTGGGTTTCTTCAGCACTTGGCCGCTGGCATCGGTAAGTGGTACCCGGTGCTCGGGCTCGAAATCCTGCTCGTCGACGCGTTTGAGGACTTGTCCGGTCAGCACTTCGATGGCCGCCAGCATGTTCACCTCATCGGCGCACACCAGGGAAATCGCCTGGCCGCTGTTGCCGGCACGGCCCGTGCGGCCAATGCGGTGCACATAGTCTTCAGCAACGATCGGCAAGTCGAAGTTGACCACCAGCGGCAGGTCGTCGATGTCCAGGCCACGGGCCGCCACGTCGGTGGCCAGCAGAATCTGCACTTCGCGGGCCTTGAAGCGGTCCAGGGCCCGTTGACGGGTAGCCTGGGGCTTGTCGCCGTGGATACCGTCGGCATTGATGCCCTGCTGCTGCAGTAACTCAGTCAGCTCATCAACGCCCTTGCGGGTTTTCACGAACACCAGAGCCTGGGTCCATTTCTGTTTTTTCAGCAGATGACAGAACAGCTCGGTCTTGCGCTTCTTGTCGACCGGGATCAGCCACTGCTTGACGCTGCTGGCGGCGACATTGCGCGGGCTGACTTCGATGCTCAGCGGATCATCGAGCATCTGCCCGGCCAGCAGGCGGATGGCCTCGGAGAAGGTCGCCGAGAACAGCAAGGTCTGGCGCTTCTTCGGCAGGGCCGCATAGACCGCGCGCAGCTCGTCGGCAAAGCCCAAGTCGAGCATGCGGTCGGCTTCGTCCAGCACCAGGGTCTGCAACTGGTTGAACTTCACCGCGTTCTGGCGGAACAAGTCGAGCAGACGGCCAGGGGTGGCCACCAGCACGTCGATGCCCTTGCGCAGCTTCATCATCTGCGGGTTGATACTCACCCCGCCGTACACCGCGTAGGTGCGCAGCGGCAGGTGCTGACCGTAGGTGCGAAAGCTCTCGTGCACCTGCTCGGCCAGCTCACGGGTCGGCACCAGCACCAGGGCGCGCACAGAATTACTGGCCACTTCCGGGCCTTCCATCATCAAGCGCTGCAGCAGCGGCAGGGCAAAACCGGCGGTCTTGCCGGTGCCGGTCTGCGCCGCGGCCATCAGGTCACGGCCGGCCAGCACCGCCGGAATCGCCTGAGCCTGCACCGGCGTCGGGATCTTGTAGTCGAGTTCGTCGAGGGCGCGCTGCAGGGGTTCGATCAGGCCGAGGGAGGCGAAAGTCATGGAGGTAACCAGAGTTCAGGAAAGCGAATATGCCAAGCCGCACAGTTTAACCTGCCCACGCGTCGCCAGCCTGATTCTGTTCGGCCTATCGCCGTTGCCCCGGACTGGCGGCTGGCGCAACGCCTGCTCAGGCGGTAGGGTGTGACTCCAATTTTCTGCCGCAGGGAGCATCCAGAACATGCCGACCTTCACCCTTGCCCCACGGGGCGCCCGCCTCGCCGCCCTGTTGTTGCTGACCACGCTGCTCAGCGGCTGCGGCATCAACAACATTCCCACCTATGACGAACAGGCCAAGGCCGCCTGGGCCCAGGTAGAGAACCAATACCAACGCCGCGCCGACCTGATCCCCAATCTGGTGGCCACCGTCAAAGGCTACGCCAAGCAGGAGCAGGAAACCCTGACGGCGGTGATCGAAGCCCGCGCCAAAGCCACCTCGATTCAGGTCGACGCCAGCACCTTGAACAACCCACAGGCGATGCAGCAGTTCCAGCAGGCCCAGGCCCAACTGAGCGGCGCCTTGAGCCGCCTGATGGTGGTGGCCGAGCGCTACCCAGAGTTGAAGTCCAACCAGAACTTTATGGCCCTGCAATCCCAACTGGAAGGCACGGAGAACCGCATCAGTGTGGCGCGCCGCGACTTCATCACCAGCGTCGAGCGCTACAACCGCGAGATCCGCACCTTCCCGGGGCGCATCTGGCATAGCGTGCTGTACAGCGACATGCCGCTGCGGGAAAACTTCGAAGCCACCGCTCCAGCGGCCGATAAAGCGCCAGAAGTGAAATTCTGATGGGCCGCGTGTGGCAACTGCCACTGCTCATACTGCTGACCGGCTGGCTAAGCCTGAGTCAGGCCGAGGTCAGCTTTCCGCCCCTGAGCGGGCGGGTGGTGGACCAGGCAGGGTTGCTTGATGCCGCCACCGAGGCGCGCCTCAGTCAGCTGCTCGCTGCCCATGAACAGGCCAGCAGCGACCAGTTGGTGGTGGTCACCCTGAGCGACCTGCAAGGGCTGCCGATTGAGGACTTTGGCTACCAACTGGGCCGTCACTGGGGCATTGGCCAGCAGGGCAAGGATAACGGCGTCCTGCTGCTGGTCGCCCGCGACGAACGCAAGGTGCGCATCGAAGTCGGTTATGGCCTCGAAGGCACCCTGACCGACGCCCAGGCGGCGCTGATCATTCAGCAAAAGCTGCTCCCCGCGTTCAAACGCGGCGCTTATGCCGAGGGCATCAGCGCTGGGGTCGACGCCATTCTGCAAGTGCTGGGCGGCCAACCCCTGGCCCAACCGGCGCCAAAGGCGGCCTCTAACGGCTTGGGTACGGCACTGTTTATGCTGATGCTGATTATCGTCGTGGTGCTGATACTCGGCCGCCTCGACCTGGTCATCCCTTTTCTGCTGACCAGCGGCAGCTCACGGCGCGGTGGTTTCGGCGGTGGCGGTGGAGGGTTCGGCGGCGGCGGTTTTGGTGGCGGTGGTGGTGGCTTCGGAGGCGGTGGCGCCTCGGGTGGCTGGTAAT
>NKIE01000373.1 GCA_002256055.1 Pseudomonas sp. PGPPP3
CGAACCCCCGACACCCTTATGAGGTGTACTCCCTTAGCAGGGGAGCGCCTTCGGCCACTCGGCCACCTCTCCGCAACACGGGGCGCATGATAACCATGTTTTCCCCGTTTGCAAAGCCAAAATTTCGATAAAAATTAGTGGCTTGGTTCTTCGCCTTTCTCTTTTTGAATGCGCTGGTAGATTTCTTCGCGGTGCACGGCGACTTCCTTCGGAGCATTAACGCCGATGCGCACCTGATTACCTTTAACGCCTAACACAGTGACGGTGACTTCATCACCCACCATCAGGGTCTCTCCGACCCGGCGAGTCAGAATCAACATTCCTTTCTCCTTACGGATTTCAGTTCGGGACAACAGTCTGCAAATGAAAACGGCTAGAGCCTTCGCGAGCACCTTGCCCATCCAGACTCCCACCCAAGTATTGACCAGTGTAGACAGAAATAAATGCCCGCCACACCGGCCAAAAACGACGAAAGGCGCGGATTTAGCCGCGCCTTTCGGGTCTACGCCTTACTCGCCCTGTCGGGGCGCGGCGTCCAGCTCGAAGGCAGTGTGCAGCGCGCGCACCGCTAGCTCCAGATATTTCTCTTCGATGACCACGGAAACCTTAATTTCCGAGGTCGAGATCATCTGAATATTGATGCTTTCCTTGGCCAGCGCTTCAAACATGCGACTGGCGACGCCAGCATGGGAACGCATGCCCACGCCGACAATCGACACTTTGGCAATTTTGATGTCGCCGCTAACTTCACGAGCGCCGATCTCGCTGGCGGTCTGTTCCAGTACCTGCAGCGCGCTCTGATAGTCATTGCGGTGCACGGTGAAGGTGAAGTCGGTGGTTTTATCGTGCGCAACGTTCTGCACGATCATGTCCACTTCGATATTTGCCGCGCTGACCGGGCCGAGAATTTTGAAGGCCACGCCCGGAGTATCCGGCACGCCACGGATTGTCAGCTTGGCTTCGTCGCGATTGAAAGCGATGCCAGAAATGATCGGCTGTTCCATGGATTCCTCTTCATCAAGGGTAATGAGGGTGCCCGGACCCTCCTGGAAGCTGTGCAAAACGCGCAGCGGGACATTGTACTTACCGGCGAACTCCACCGAACGGATCTGCAACACCTTGGAACCGAGGCTGGCCATTTCCAGCATCTCTTCGAAGGTGATCTTCTCCAAGCGGCGCGCCTGGGGCACGACCCGCGGGTCAGTAGTGTAAACACCGTCCACATCGGTATAGATCTGGCACTCATCAGCCTTTAGGGCGGCAGCCAGCGCTACGCCGGTGGTATCCGAACCGCCACGACCCAGGGTGGTGATGTTGCCCTGCTCGTCCACACCCTGGAAGCCTGCCACCACAACCACGCGACCTTCCTTGAGGTCGGCACGAATGCGTTCATCGTCGATCTGTAGGATGCGCGCCTTGTTGTGGGCGCTGTCGGTGAGAATACGCACCTGATTGCCGGTGTATGACACCGCCGGCACACCGCGCTTGATCAGCGCCATGGCCAGCAGTGCAATGGTCACCTGCTCGCCAGTGGAAACAATCACATCCAGCTCGCGCGGCACCGGCTGGTCGGTAATCTGCTTGGCCAAATCAATCAGGCGATTAGTTTCACCACTCATGGCCGACAGCACGATCACCAGGTCATCACCGGCTTCGCGGAACTTCTTCACTTTCTCGGCTACCTGCTCGATTCGCTCGACGGTGCCGACGGAGGTGCCCCCAAATTTCTGTACGATCAAAGCCATTTCAACGCTGCCTCCGCCCGTGAAGGGCGCCCATTAAACATTCAACTCGGCACACTGCCAAGGCCCGCCGGGCTGGAGGGCAATTGACCGGTAAACTTACAAACCTTGCTCGACAAATGCGCGCGCCAACTCCAGCGCCCCATCCAGGGCCGCAGCATCGGTGCCGCCGCCCTGCGCCATGTCTGGACGACCACCGCCTTTGCCGCCGACCGCTGCTGCGGCCTGCTTCATCAGCTCGCCAGCCTTGAGTTTGGCCGTCAGGTCCTGGGTCACGCCCGCGACCAGCACGACTTTGTCGTCCTGCACGCCGCCGAGCAGGATCACCGCGCTGCCGAGCTTGTTCTTCAATTGATCGACCAACGCCAACAGCGCCTTGCCGTCCAAGCCATCAAGACGCGCAGCCAGGACCTTGACGCCCTTGACCTCAACGGCAGCGGCAGACATGTCATCGCCGGCGGCACTGGCGGCCTTGGCCTTCAGCTGCTCAAGCTCTTTTTCCAGCAGGCGATTGCGCTCCAACAAGGCACTGAGCTTATCCAGGACGTTGTCGCGATTGCCTTTGACCAGCGCGGCAGCCTCTTTCAGCTGCTCTTCGGCCGCATTCAGCCAAGCCAATGCCGGCGCGCCGGTGACCGCTTCAATACGCCGGACGCCAGCTGCCACACCACCTTCGCTGGTGATCTTGAACAGCGCGATGTCGCCTGTACGGGCTGCGTGAATACCGCCACACAGCTCGACGGAGAAACCGCCGCCCATGCTCAGCACCCGCACGTTGTCACCATACTTTTCGCCGAACAGCGCCATGGCGCCTTTGGCCTTGGCGGTTTCGATATCGGTTTCTTCGGTTTCAACCGCACTGTTCAGGCGGATTTCACGGTTGACGATGTCTTCCAGCGCCTTCAGCTGCTCGGGCTTGATCGCCTCGAAGTGGCTGAAGTCGAAACGCAGGCGCTGACTGTCGACCAGCGAACCCTTCTGCTGCACGTGCTCACCCAGCACCTGGCGCAAGGCCGCGTGCAGCAAGTGGGTGGCTGAGTGGTTACGCGCGGTGGCCTGACGCACATCGGCATCGACCACTGCATTCAGGCTGGCGCCCACCTGCAGGCTACCGCTGACCAGCACGCCATGGTGCAAGAAGGCGGCACCGGCTTTGGTAGTGTCGCGCACGTCAAAGCGCAAGCCATCGAGGCTCAGGTAACCGCAGTCACCCACCTGGCCACCGGACTCGGCGTAGAACGGCGTCTGGTCGAGGACCACAACACCCTCCTCGCCCGCCTGCAGCTGCTCAACCGCAGCACCGGCCTTGAACAACGCCACCACCTTGCCGCTGTCCTGAGTGGCGGAATAACCGGTAAAGCGCGTATCCACGTCAACCTTGACCAGGCTGTTGTAGTCCATGCCGAACGAGCTGGCCGAGCGCGCACGCACGCGCTGAGCTTCCATTTCGCGCTCAAAGCCAGCTTCGTCGAGCGTCAGTTCACGCTCACGGGCGATGTCACCAGTAAGGTCCATCGGAAAACCGAAGGTGTCGTACAACTTGAACACCACTTCGCCCGGAATGACGGTGCCTTTCAGCTCAGCCAGATCCTGCTCGAGAATGCGCAGGCCCTGTTCCAGGGTTTTGGCGAACTGCTCTTCTTCGTTCTTCAGCACGCGCTCAATCTGCGCCTGCTGCTGCTTGAGTTCCGGGAAGGCCTCGCCCATCTCGGCCACCAACGCGGCAACGCTCTGATAGAAGAAGCTGCCCTTGGCGCCCAGCTTGTTACCGTGCCGG
>NKIE01000374.1 GCA_002256055.1 Pseudomonas sp. PGPPP3
TCCTTCAGGAAGGCTTTGAAGCGAAAGAGTGCGGTCAGGCGGTAGCCGCGATAGCGACCCATCGCCAGCAGGAAACCCACAAGAATCAACAGCACTGCCGGGAAGGTGAAGACGAAATACGTCAGCTCCGGAATGTTCATCAGCAGGTAAGCCAGGGACGCCGCTACCAGGGTGCCAGCGGCAACCTTGAAGGCATGGCCGCCGCCGCGCTCTTCCCAGGTGATCGACAGGCGTTCGATGGTCATGGTCAGAATTACCATCGGGAACAACGACACCGACAGACCGCGCTCCAGGCCGAGCTTATGGCTGAACAGGCTGATGACGGCGATGAGGATGACCACAAAGGTCAGCACCACCGACAGTCTCGGCAGCATCTGTAGTTTTAGATGCTCAAGATAGGAGCGCAGTGATAGGCCGAGCGCCGTGATCACGGTAAACAGCATGATGCCGAAGCCCAGCTGGGTTTCGCGGAAGGCCAGGGCGATCAGCACCGGGGTAAAGGTACCCAGGGTCTGCAGGCCGCCGAGGTTGCGCAGAATCAGGATCACCAATACGCCAATCGGCAGCATGATGAGAATCTGGTAGGTCTGCTGGGTCTGCAGTGGCAGGCCGTACAGCGAGTATTCCAGGAAGTTAACGTCGGTGTTTTCGTCGGTCAGCTTGGCTAGGTGAATGGCGTTCATCTCGCTGTTATCGAGGCTGAAGGTCACCTTGGCTTTCTTGCCGCCTTCGACATTGATCAGGTTGTCGTCACCGGTCCACCACACGAGGCGGTCGCTCGGCAGGCCTTGCTCGCCGCTCTCCGGGTTGAAGTACAGCCAGTTGTTACCGTTGAAGCTGCGCAGCCACAGTTCCGGGGTTTGTGGTTGGTCGGCCACCAGGCGGATGGTGTGTACGCGCTCCATCGGCACATGGGCGATGGACAGCAGCAGCTCAATCACGCGGGCTTTGTTGCTAACCGAGGCGTCGCCAGCGAACAGCAGTTTGACGTTGTCGTCGTTCGTGTTGTTGACCCGCTTGACGGTTTCGCTGATGAAGGTCTCGACGTCGGCCGAATGTTGGCGAATCGGCGCCAGCAGAGCTTCGGCAGCGATCTTCTCGGCACCTTCCACGGCGATGCTTTCGCGGAAAATCGGGCCTTTGGCCTTGGGCTTCTCATCGCTGTAGCGCTTGGTCAGCACCAGGCGGTAGTAGAGCGTCTGATTGCCGCTGGCGCGCCGTGCTGACCAGGTCACCTTACGGTTGCCGTCGTTGCGATTGATGCTCACCCCGTAGTTATTGGAGATAAAGCTTTCATTCAGGCTGACGTAGTCCTGATTCAGCGGCGGCACGAACATCTGCACCTTGACTGGGTCACGGGAGCTGGCCTGGAACTCGACCTTGGCGTCGACGTTCCACAGGTAGTCCGTTTCATCCGTTGTCATGGGGATGCCTAGGATAAAAATCTGATAGGCCGTGACCAGAATGCCCAGGCTCACCAGTAGGGCGATGAGGACTTTCAGATGCAGGTTAAGAGCGCGCATGTGGATTACTCGGCAGAGTGTGCGTCAGTGGCGCAGGCAGGTTTTCCTGCTGCGTATTTAAGGTTTGGGTCAATCAGGGCGTTGAAGCGTTTCAAGGCTTCCGAGCCAATCAGCAAGGGGTATTGGAAGGCGCTGCGGTCGGTCAGGTTGACCTCGATGCTGCGCACGGTCTTACCCATGCAGATGGCCAGTTCAATCACCGGTCGTGCGGTATAGGTCTTGCCTTCGTCGGGGTCAACATCTCCGGCGCGGCGCTTGATCTTGCTGATACGTGCCAGGGGCCGTTCAATCGGGTGCTCGTGCGCGTCGTCGATGGCCAGGTAGCAGCGTACCCAGGTTTCGCCGTCGCGCTTGAAGCGGGTGATGTCGCGGGCGCTGAGCGATGCAGTCTTGGCCCCGGTATCGAGTTTGGCGGCCACTTCGAGGTTGAGTCCCGCCAGTTGCGCGTACTCATTGAGGCCAAACACCGGCTTTTCTGCGGCGAGGCTTACGCTGGGTAGCAGGGCCAGGCAAGAGAGTAGGGCAAAGGGCTTGTTTGTCATAAGTCCAAAAGCAATAGCGGTGGTTGGGTAAAGAGGGCGGCGGAGAGGCGAGTAGCCGTCAATCAACCAGCCTTGGAATTCTAGCAGTCTTGTCAAAGACGCCAGGGAGAAAGCTAGGTTGAGCATTCTAACATGGGCTTTTTCAGTGGGGACATAAGGTTATAAGCGTTTGTGCAAGTATCCGCTGAAGCTTTGTGGCTATTATTTGCTAATGGATTGTCGACAGTTACTGTCGATTGTTTGACATTGCCGCAGTTAAAAGCTTATTTTCGCCTCACTATTCGATGATGTGTCGACAATATGACCGATGTCAGTGGCCTCACCAGTCTCCAGTCAGACGATACGGAAACCCTGTCCGAGCACGTGTTCCGGCGCATTCAGGCTGCCATCGTCAAGGGTGAGATCGCCCCGGGCAGCAAGATCTCCGAGCCCGAGTTGGCGCGGGTTTACGGCATCAGTCGTGGCCCTCTGCGTGAAGCAATCCACCGCCTGGAAGGGCAGAAGCTGCTGGTGCGCATCCCCCATGTGGGCGCGCGGGTGGTGTCCCTTAGTCATGCCGAGTTGATTGAACTGTACGAAATTCGCGAATCGCTGGAGGGCATGGCCTGTCGTCTGGCGGCAGAGCGCATGAGTGCGGCGGAGATCGACGAGTTGCGCCGGGTGCTGGATACCCACGAGCAGGACGCCGCCTTCAAGGCCGGCGTGGGCTATTACCAGCAGGAGGGTGACTTCGATTTTCACTACCGCATCATTCAGGGCAGCGGTAATCGCACCCTTAGCCAGATGCTGTGCGGCGAGCTGTATCAACTGGTGCGCATGTACCGTATTCAGTTTTCTGCGACGCCCAATCGGCCGCGTCAGGCCTTTGCCGAGCACCACCGAATTCTCGATGCCATTGCTGACCGTGACGGTGAGCTGGCCGAGTTGCTGATGCGCCGTCACATCGGCGCATCCAAGCGCAATATTGAGCGCCACTATCTGGGCGCCAACGACAAGACAAACACGCCACGAGGTGAGTCATGAGTTCAGTCAAGAGCACGCCAGGTCAACGTTTTCGCGACGCGGTTGCGGCCGAGCATCCATTGCAGGTAGTGGGCGCGATCAACGCCAACCACGCCTTGCTGGCACAGCGTGCCGGCTTCAAGGCTATTTATCTCTCGGGTGGTGGTGTCGCTGCGGGCTCTCTGGGCTTGCCTGACCTGGGTATTACGGGGCTGGATGATGTACTGACCGACGTGCGTCGAATCACCGACGTCTGCGACCTGCCTTTGCTGGTGGATGTGGATACCGGCTTCGGCTCCTCAGCGTTCAACGTAGCGCGTACCGTCAAGTCGATGATCAAGTTTGGCGCTGCCGCTATCCATATCGAAGACCAGGTCGGCGCCAAGCGCTGCGGTCATCGCCCTAATAAAGAGATCGTGACCCAGCAGGAAATGGTTGACCG
>NKIE01000375.1 GCA_002256055.1 Pseudomonas sp. PGPPP3
CGCGCCAACCACAACCACATGGCCGTGGTTATCGACGAATACGGCGGCGTTGCCGGCTTGGTTACCATTGAGGACGTGCTGGAGCAGATCGTCGGCGAGATCGAGGACGAGCACGATATCGAGGAAGACAGCTACATCAAGCCACTGCCTAGCGGCGACTTCCTGATCAAAGCCCTCACGCCGGTGGAGAACTTCAACGAGTTCTTCGACAGCAACTTCTCCGACGATGAGTTCGATACCGTCGGCGGCCTGGTGATGAACGCCTTCGGTCACCTGCCCAAGCGCAATGAAGTCATCGCCATCGGCGACTTCCGCTTCCGCGTATTGAGCGCCGACAGCCGCCGCGTCCACCTGCTGCGCCTGACCACCGAAACCGGCTGAGTAACGCCTGTACCCGCCGCGCCGTCCTCTGGTCGCGCGGCGCGCCTGGCGTCCTGCTCCACCCAGATTTAGCCATCGTGTATTGGCCCGACTGACCCGCCGCTCGTCGACAAGGAACGCCCAATGAACTGGATCACTCGCCCCGGCTGGCCGGGCAACCTGCTGGCATTGTTCGCCGGCGCCTTGACCCCGCTGATGCTCGCTCCTTTCGACATCTGGCCCCTGGCCCTGCTGTCACTGGGCCTGTTCTACCTCGGCCTGCGCGACCTGACGCCCAAAGCAGCGCTGTGGCGCGGCTGGTGCTATGGACTGGCCCTGTTCGTCGCCGGTACCGGCTGGATCTACGTCAGCATCCACGACCACGGCGGCGCCTCGGCCTTGCTGGCCGCGGGCCTGACCCTGGGATTCTGCGCCGCCATCGCCTTCTTCTTCGGTCTTGGGGCCTGGCTGTGGGCGCGCTGGTTGCGGCGCAACGAAGCACCGCTGGCCGACGCTCTGGCCTTCGCCGCCCTGTGGCTGGTCCTGGAGGCCTTCCGCGGCTGGTTCCTCACCGGCTTCCCCTGGCTGTATGCGGGTTACAGCCAGCTCAACGGCCCCCTCAGTGGCCTCGCGCCCGTCGGCGGCATGTGGCTGATTTCCTTCGTACTGGCCCTCAGCGCCGCCTTACTGGTCAACCTGCCGCGCTTGCGCGCGCGACCGGCCTTTCTGACGACGGCACTGGTCTTGCTGGCAGGCCCCTGGCTGGCTGGCCTGGCCCTGAGCGGCCACGCCTGGACCCAGCCTGCCGGCAAGCCACTGAGTGTGGCCCTGATGCAGGGCAATATCCCCCAGAACCTGAAGTGGGATCCGGCCCAACTGCGTGCGCAACTGAATCTGTACCGCGACCTGAGCCACAACGCTAAGCCGGTAGACCTCTTGGTCTGGCCGGAAACCGCCGTACCGGTGCTCAAGGAATACGCCGATGATTACCTGGCCGACATGGGCGCCTTCGCCAGCAGCCGCAACAGCGCACTGATTACCGGCGTACCGGTGCGCCAGTTAAACGAGCGCGGCGAAAAACGCTTCTACAACGCCATCACCGCCGTCGGCCAAGGCCAAGGCACCTACCTCAAGCAAAAGCTGGTGCCGTTTGGTGAATACGTACCACTGCAGGACCTGCTGCGCGGCCTGATCGCCTTCTTCAACCTGCCGATGTCGGATTTCGCCCGCGGCCCAGCGGAGCAGACCCTGTTGCAGGCCAAGGGCTACAGCATTGCCAGTTTTATCTGCTACGAAGTGGTGTACCCGGAGTTTGCCGCCAGCCTTGCGGCGCGCAGCAACATCCTCCTGACAGTCAGCAACGATGCCTGGTTCGGCAGCTCCATCGGCCCCCTGCAACACCTGCAGATGGCCCAGATGCGCGCCCTCGAAGCTGGCCGCTGGATGATCCGCGCCACCAACAACGGCATGACCGTGCTGATCGACCCGCAAGGCCAGATCACCGCCCAACTGCCGCAATTCGAGCAAGGCGTGCTGTACGGCGACGTGGTGCCAATGCAGCAACTAACGCCCTACCTGCGCTTGCGCGGCTGGCCCATGGCGATTCTCTGCGGCCTGCTACTGGGCTGGGCCCTGCTCGCCAGCCGCATGGCCAAGACGCTTTAACTGGCAACTGAACACGACTACAAGTGCCCGGCCAACGTGCCGGGCGCAGCTCAGTCAGGACACATCAGTCGTACAGCAGCGGATAAAGCAACCGCCCCAGCGCCTCGTTGAGCAGCAGACCGCTCTGCCACATAGCCTTGCTTTCCGGCAGCCAGCCGCCGAAAGGTCGCGCATTAGCCACACCGAGAAAGCCCACCGGCGCCATCACCACGCTGAAACCTGCTCGCTCGAAGCACCAACGCGCCCGCAACATGTGGGACGCCTGGGTCACCAGCACCACCTGTTTGATGCCTGTCGGCGCCAGCAGGCGAGCGCTGTCCTGAGCATTTTCCCAGGTGGTGCGACTAGCCTCTTCGCGCCAACGCACGGTCAGGCCATGGTCGCGCTCTAGGCTCTCAGCCATGATCGCCGCCTCACTGGGCGGCAGACCGTAATGCAGGCCACCACTGGTCAACATAGGTAAGCCACTGGCCCGCGCCAGGCGTGCGGCATAGCGCACCCGCTCACTGCCCAGCACGCTCGGCACATCCTCCCCCCAGGCAGGATCGCCGCGCTCGCGCCCAGCCCCAAGCACCACTATCACTTCGGCGCGCTGCGCCAACAAAGACCATTCGCTGGCAGGCAGCGCATTTTCCGGCTCAAGCGCCCGCGCCGCCTGCTCCACCACCAGTGGCAGGCTCATCAGCCACAGACCGCCAAAGCCAAGGCAGAAACACAGTAAGGCCAGGCGCGGAGCACGGCGGCGCAACCACCAAGCCGCCAGCAGCAAGAGCAGCAAACCGCCAGGCGGCAAGAACAGTTGTTTGAACAGATAACGTATTGGCATCAGTAAGCTCCGCAGTGCGCGAAGCCTAACCTGCGTGGCACAGCGGGCCCAAGCATCTCATCAGCGCACCGGCGGATCGGTGCGGAACAGCTGCGAGCCGCAGGCACTGCACGCTTGCGCACCCAGCCCCGGCAACCACACCACCGGCGCTGCACAGAGGGCACAGCACAAGGATGACAACGCTGAAGAAGAGTGGCTCGACCGCGCAACCAGCTCAGTTCGACTGCCCATACGCGCCGACTTGGCCACCCGTGGCGCCTGCTGTTGCAGCAAGGCCAGTTCCTGAGCGGCCGCGTGCCAGCCCTGCAGCCAGTTGAGATCACGATCCAGATAGGCATGAATCAGCCGCAGTTCGGCGACGCTCAGACCGCTCAGTTCAAGCTCATGAGGCACGGTTTGGCCCAAACGACTGGCGCTGTCAGCCTCCTCCAGCGCTAGGGCCAGGCGCCGCAGCAGCCGGCCGTAAAGCCCGCTGTCTACTGCTGCCCGTTGCCTGTGCGCCATGCCGCCACCTCCGCCCGGCAGTAAACGCCGGCCCTCTAGCAAGCTTAGCGGCATGGCTTAGGCCGACCGCTTGCCGCGACCAACGGCGAGCGGGCGCAACCGCCGTGCAATCAGGGTTTCCCTCACCTCGGGGGGGTCATGTATGC
>NKIE01000376.1 GCA_002256055.1 Pseudomonas sp. PGPPP3
GGCTTCTACAAGGCCAAGGAAGCGCCCGACGTGCTGCGCAACTCACCCAAGGATGTGATTCGCGCGGGTGAGTCATTGGCCCGTGCTGATCGTTATGCCGGTTACTGGGGTAGCAGCGAGGACGTCATCCACTACGCCTATCTGAGTCAGCGTTACAGCGATATCGCCAGTGAAGGCAGCCAGTTGCTGCTCAATCAGGAGCGTATTGCCAAGTTGGAAAGTGAGCGTCAGCGTCTGCAGCAAGCGTTGCGCGATGCCAAATTGCTTAGCGTGCAGCAGCAGGGCCAGGCGCAGGAAGAACAGATGGTCAGCCTGACCCGTAATCAGGGTGAGCGCGGTCTGGTGATGACCTTGGGCGATGTGCTGTTCGAGCCGGCCCAGGCCAGCCTGAATGCCTCGGCCAACCGCACCCTGTTGAAGCTGGTGCAGTTTCTTCAGCTCAACCCACGGCGCATCGTGCGTATTGAGGGCTATACCGACAATCAGGGCAATCAGCCCTCCAACCAGGCTCTGTCTCGCGAGCGTGCTCAGGAAGTGGCCAATGTGCTGGAGGACCTCGGGGTGAATAAACAGCGCCTACAGGTCGTCGGCTATGGTGAGGCCTATCCGCTGGCGGAAAACGCGTCTCAACGTGGCCGGGCGCAAAATCGGCGAGTAGAAATCGTCTTCTCCGACGAGCAAGGCCAACTCAGTCCGGCGCGTTAATCTCGGCGAGTAAACAAAACCCCGGCTGCCGTAAGGCGCCGGGGTTTTTTATTGTGTCGGCGGTTTTGAGCACTGATTGAAACTGTGCTGTATCGCCGACTATGCTGATAACTGTGCCGGTTCAGTGACTGCCGGCTTTGTTACTGTATCGGTTCAACTTAGCGGACCAGCCACCATGACCAATCTGTTGCTCTATCAGCGCATTGCCCAGCAACTGGCCGATGATATCCGCCGTGGCGTGTATCAGCCGGGGGAGCGTGTGCCCTCGGTGCGCAAGTTGAGTGCGCAGATGAGTGTCAGTCATGCCACCGTGTTGCAGGCCTACGCCAATCTTGAGGATCAGGGCTTGATCCGAGCGCGGCCGCAATCGGGATTTTATGTGCATCAGAGTGCGGCGCTAACCGCGCAGACGCCGGACATTGCTACGGTCGAAGGGCCGGCGTTGGTGACTCGCAGCAGCATCATCAGCCAAGTACTCAGTGAATCGCGCATCGAGGGTGTATTGCCGCTCGGTGCCGCTGTGCCCCACAGCTCCTATTTGCCGGTGCGTGCCTTGCAGCAACAGGTGGCCAAGGTCACCCGTTTTCATGGCTCCCAGGCGTTTGGTTATATGTTCAGTCCAGGTCACGAGCCCCTGCGTCGTCAGGTGGCCATCCGCATGCGCGATGCTGGCGTAGTGGTGGCCCCGGCCGATGTGGTGATCACTCACGGCTGTACCGACGCTGTGCACATGACCCTGCGGGTAATGACCCAGCCGGGCGATTTGATCGCTGTCGAATCACCGACTTACTACGGCTTGCTGCAGGTGGCCGATTTGCTCGGTCTGAAGGTCATCGAAATCCCCAGTGATGCCAATACCGGCATTAGCTTGGAGGCCTTGCAGCTCGCCGCCAGTCAGTGGTCGATCAAAGCCTTAGTGCTGACTGCGAGGGTAAGTAACCCAATGGGCGGCACCCTGCCTGAAGCGCGTCAGCGTGAATTGCTGCGTCTGGCTGAGAGCCACGACCTGCAGATCATTGAAGACGACATCTACGGCGAGCTGATGTTCGATGAAGGTGCCAGTCGCGCGCTTAAGGCATTTGATCGGCAGGGGCGGGTGGTGTATTGCTCAAGCTTCTCGAAAACCCTGTCGCCTGGGGCGCGCATCGGCTGGGTAATTGCCGGCAAATACCAGCAGGCCATCCAGCGGCTGCAGACTTTTAGCTCCTACTCGGCCTGCAGCGTTACCCAGATGGGCGTAGCCGCCTACCTGGAAAACGGCGGCTACGACCGCCACCTACGGCACATCCGTCAGGAGTACCGCAAAAACCTCACCGCGTTCCAGTTGGCGGTGCAGCAGCATTTCCCTGAGGGCACGCAGATAACGCGCCCGAATGGCGGCTTCACCCTTTGGTTGAGCCTGCCGGCGGCGGTTAACTGCAAGGAGCTGCATGTGCGTGCCTTGCAGCACGGCATCAGCATTGTCCCCGGCGGTATCTTCAGTAACACCGAGCAGTTCAATCACTGTCTGCGCCTGAGTTGCGGCTTGCCATGGAGTCGTGAGGTGGAGCGGGCGATCATGACGCTGGGCATGCTCGCCACTCAGCTGTGTCAGGAGGTTGGCAGTAGTTGAAGGCGTTGCGCTGTCTGTCTGGATGGATGTGCACTTGCCAACGAGTAAGGATCGAGGCGAGCATGGCAGCTTTAGTTCGCGTGCCCCGACCATGATTCGTTACTGTCTGATTTTATTGATGTTATTCCTGGGTGGCTGCGATGAGCCTAAGGATGTCGTGCCCGTAGCGCCTACCGCTCCGGTGGCGGTGCCTGAGGTGCCAGTCGCCGTTCCCAGTAGCGATGCGCCAGTGTCTGCGCCTGCCCCCACGCCAGTTAGCGTGCCCGCTGCGCCTAAGTCGGTAGGAGTGCCTGCGTCGGTTGTGAAGATGCAAGCGCCGCAACCTAAGCCTGTTGCTAGCAAGCCACCGAGCAAATCGACTGTGACGAGCAAGAAGTTGGCACCGCTGCCTCTCGATTTGAGCCTGCCCCATGAGCTGGTCGATCAGCTAGAGCCCGGCCAGCCGATCCCTGACATCGTGCCCAGGCCCCGTCTGCTGCCTCCGCTGTTTGGTGAGAAACCGGTCGAGCCCTCGGCGTTTCAACTCAGTGGCACGTTGATCATCAATGACCTCGATCGCGAGAAGCTGGAGTCGGACAACTACCTGGACAGGGTTGACGGTGCCCAACTCAATTTTGAGTTCCGCAAGTAAGCCTTAGAAGCGAAACTCCCCGGCCTCGATACGCGCCCACAGCTGTTCATCTACTGGCTGGAAAACCGTGGTGCCAGGCAAGCGCACGAGTAGTGGATCGCGAGTTTGCGCGGGGTTGTAGGCCACTTGCTTGAGGTCGTTCTTCTTGTATTTGAAGGTGCCGGTGGTTTCCAGTTCGCTCAGCAGGCGGATAAACAGCGGCGCGGCATAGACGGGCAGTTCACCATCCAGATACTGCGCCAGGGCCTGCGGGGCGAGTGTCGAGTCCGCGGCCAGGCGCAGCGCGGCCATGCCGCAACGGCCATCGCTGCCGTTGATGGCCACGCCATAGACCACCGCATCCTCCACGCCAGGAAAGGCGCCCAGCACGCTTTCCACTTCTGTGGTGGAAACGTTCTCGCCCCTCCAGCGGAAGGTGTCACCCAGGCGATCGACGAACTGCGCATGCTTGCAGCCAATGTCGCGCATCAGGTCGCCGGTGTTGAACCAGGCGTCGCCCTTTTTGAACACGTCACGCAGGATCACTGCTTCACTCTTGGCCGGATCGGTGTA
>NKIE01000377.1 GCA_002256055.1 Pseudomonas sp. PGPPP3
CGCTGCTGATCTTCGCAGGGCTTGGTTTCGGGCTCTATGTCGCTTTCGGCATGGCACTCGAAACATTGGGATGGGCACCTGTCCAAGGTGCAACGGTGCTGCTCACGGCGCTGGCTGCCGCGCTGCTCGGGTGGCTGCTGTTCCGGGTTGTGGCGCTGGCCGTGTTGCAATTCTTCGCCGACGAGATCGTCGCTGCGGTCGAGGCGCGGCATTATCCGACGCTGGCGGCCACAGCGCGGCCCCTGCCATTCCGGCGAGATCTCGCCAATTCTCTGAAAGGTCTGGGGCGGACTGTCGGATACACCCTGCTTGCGTTGCCGGTCGCGGGTTTGCTCGCCTTCACCGCCATCGGCCCGGCGCTGGTGCTGCTCAGCGTCAACGCCGTGCTGCTCGGGCGCGAGCTTACCGACATGGCGTGGCTGCGGCATTGTCGGGGCGAGGAGGCAAACAGCCCTGTGCCGCGCCACGAGCGGGCGCTGCTCGGTGCAGTGGTTGCAGGGCTGATGCTGGTGCCCTTGGTGAACCTCGTCGCGCCCATCATCGGCGCGGCGGCTGGCACCCATCTGGTGCTGCGCCGTCTGGAGGAGCGTTAAGGGGGCATGAGGCTGAGGGGGATTGTGACGCTGGCGCTGCTGGGTGCGGCGCTCTCCGGCTGCGCGAGCAGGGGCGGCCCCGCGCCTGCGCGCAGCCAGCCTGCCGCCACCCCGCGCATCGATCTTGCCGAGGGCGATGCGCACAAGCTGCAGTTCGCAGGCGCAAGCTGTCTGCTCGATATCTACCTCTACCCGGTTAGCGCCGGGGCGGAGCCGTCGGCCACTCATGTCGAGGCTCGGCTGCGGCAGGGCGGTGCCCCGGCCGATCCAGGCGTCTGCATCCGCGAGGTCGAACAGCGGTAACGCGGCTTTAAGCCTGCCTGTGGCATAGCTTCCCGCGACCAAATTCACGGGGATCCAACGTCGCATGACCACGCAATTCATCGCCATCACCCAGGCCGCCGCCGCGGATGGGCAGATCACCGCTGACGACCTGCTGTCGCTGCGCCGCGAAGGCTGGGGCGACGGTATCATCACCCGCGCCGAGGCCGAGGCCGAGTTGCGTGCCAAGGGCCTGCTGGAAGATGAAGTGCAACGCCTGGCGCCGCACAAAGTCATCCCAGGCAACCGCCCAAGCAACACCCTGGTGCTGGAGCGGGTCAGTCCGCGGCGCTTGGGCGCGCTGGTGGCGATGTACGAGCACAAGGTGTTTGTGCAGAGCGTGATCTGGGGCATCAACGCCTTCGACCAGTGGGGCGTGGAACTGGGCAAGGAAATGGGCAAGAACGTCTACCAGCGCATGACCAGCTGGGACCCGGAGCCGGCCGAAGACGCCTCCACCCAAGGCCTGATCGACTACTTCCGCGGCCGTCACCGCGGCTAAATCGATAGCTGAGGAGCCACCGCATGGAAGCGCTGCGCTGCCGTATCGAAGCCCGGGTCATGAGCCTCAGCGGCCTGGCCCTGGGGCAGATCGATTACGAGCATCCCGAGGGTGATCCGGGCCTGTTCGGCCCAGACTCCATGCCCTGGGAGGTGCACAGCGACTTCACCAGCATGCTGGTCGGTGGCATCGCCTCCCTGCTCCTGCAAATGCTCCATCCGCTGGCCCTGGCCGGCGTCTGGGACCACTCCAATTTCCGTCAGGACATGCTCGGCCGCCTGCGCCGCACCGGCCAGTTTGTCGCCGGCACCAGTTTCGCCCCCAGCGCTTCAGCTGACTGGCTGATCGACATAGTACGCACCATCCACCTCTAGGTCACCGGCACCACCGCGGACGGTCGCTGCTATGCAGCCAGTGACCCGGCGCTGCTGACGTGGGTGCACGTAGCCGAAGTGTCGTGTTTTCTCGCCAGCTACCTGCGTTATTTCAACCCGCAGCTAAGTGGCGCCGAACAGGACCGCTACTACGCCGAGATTGCCTTGGTCGCCGAACGCCTCGGCGCCAGCAACGTGCCGAAATCACGCCAGACGGTGGCCGACTACCTCGATGCCATGCGCCCGCAACTGGTCTGCGATGCGCGCACACGAGAGATCTGCCAAATCCTGCTCAACGCTCCCGCACCAAGCCGCAGCGCACTGCCCGTCTCGCGCCTGTTTATGCAAGCCGGCATCGACCTGCTGCCCACCTGGACCCGGCAGCAACTGGGCCTAGAGCAAGTCGCATGGCAGCGCCCGCTGATCCGCGCCGGCGTGCACAGCCTCGCGCCGCTGCTGCGCTGGGCGGTGCGCAACGGCGCCAGCCATCGCTCGCGTAAACGCATGGGCCTGCAGCCGCGCTAGAGCCGCCGCGACTGGTTCAGCAGGGGTTCACTGTGCGACCATAAGCGCCATCTTGGTCAGTCACTGACCGCTCGCTGCCGTCATGAGGAATTGCGTCATGCAAGAAGTCGTTATCGTCGCCGCCACCCGTACCGCCATTGGCAGCTTCCAGGGCGCGTTGGCCAATGTGTCCGCCGTAGACCTGGGCGCGGCCGTGATCCGCCAACTGCTGGAGCAAACCGGGCTTGATCCGGCCCTGGTCGACGAAGTGATCTTCGGCCAGGTGCTGACCGCCGGCGCCGGCCAGAACCCGGCCCGCCAGACCGCGATCAAAGCCGGCCTGCCCCATGCCGTACCGGCCCTGACCCTCAATAAGGTCTGCGGCTCCGGCCTCAAAGCCCTGCATCTGGGCGCCCAGGCGATTCGCTGCGGCGATGCCGAGGAGCACATCGCCGGCGGCCAGGAGAACATGAGCCTGGCCAACTACGTCATGCCTGGCGCCCGCACCGGCCTGCGCATGGGCCACGCGAAAGTCATCGACACCATGATCAGCGACGGCCTGTGGGATGCCTTCAACGACTACCACATGGGCATCACAGCCGAGAACCTGGTGGACAAGTACAGCATCAGTCGTGAAGCCCAAGACGCCTTCGCTGCCGCCTCGCAACAGAAAGCCGTGGCTGCCATCGAAGCCGGACGTTTTGTCGACGAAATCACCCCGATCCTGATCCCCTCGCGCAAAGGCGAACCGGTATCCTTCGCCACCGACGAACAACCGCGCGCCGGCACCACCGCCGAATCCCTGGCCAAGCTCAAGCCAGCGTTCAAGAAGGACGGCTCGGTAACCGCCGGTAACGCCTCCAGCCTCAATGACGGCGCCGCCGCTGTGCTGCTGATGAGCGCCGCCAAAGCCAAGGCCCTGGGCCTGCCAGTGCTGGCAAAAATTGCCGCCTACGCCAATGCCGGTGTCGACCCGGCCATCATGGGCATCGGCCCAGTGTCCGCCACTCAGCGCTGCCTGGCCAAAGCCGGTTGGCAGCTCAGCGACCTGGACCTGATCGAAGCCAACGAAGCCTTCGCCGCCCAGGCCCTGGCCGTCGGCAAAGAGCTCGACTGGGACGCCAGCAAGGTCAACGTCAACGGCGGCGCCATCGCCCTCGGCCACCCAATCGGCGCATCGGGCTGCCGCGTGCTG
>NKIE01000378.1 GCA_002256055.1 Pseudomonas sp. PGPPP3
CTGATGATCGGCATGGGCCGCGCTGTCGGCGAGACCATGATCGTGCTGATGGCCACCGGCAACACGCCGGTGATGGAACTGAACATCTTCGAAGGCATGCGTACCCTGGCGGCCAACGTTGCGGTGGAAATGCCCGAGTCGGAAGTGGGTGGGTCGCACTATCGCGTGCTGTTCCTTTCCGCCTTCGTGTTGCTGACGTTCACCTTCGTGATGAACACCCTGGCCGAGCTGATTCGCCAGCGGCTGCGTAATAAGTACGCGTCCTTGTAAGGGCTCGTAGAGCGGGAGAGGGCCGGCGTCACACGATGCGGCCTTCTCCCCAGTCCTCTCCCACACGTGGGGGAGTGGCGCAAGATAACCTTCGCCCGCCGGGCGAGGGGGCAATGGATACGCTGTGGCGCCAGACGCGCCACGCACATGACTTTGAGAAAGGTAGATTTCGGTGAAACAGCACAACCTGAAATCCTGGATTAAAAGCGGCGCTCCAGGTGTGTGGATCAGCGCCGGGGCAGTGTCGATTTCGGTCATCATGACCATCGGCCTGCTGTTGCTGATTAGTGTCCGTGGTCTGGGCTACTTCTGGCCGGCGGACCTGATGCAGGCCAGTTATCAGATACCTGGCCAGGAAGCCCGCTTGATCGTCGGCGAGTTGGTCCAGGAAGAAGAAGTCAGCCGCGCCCGACTGAAAAGTGCCGGTTTTCCGGTCACCGACGAGGGCGCCGAGTTCATGACTCGCGACCTGATCAAGGTCGGCAACCGCGAGATTTATGGCAGCGACTTCTCTTGGATGATCGGCGAGTGGCTGACCGAGCACAGCTATCCCAAGGACCTGGTGGCGCTGGAGCGCCGCGAGTGGGGCAACTTCTACGGCTATATCGTCAGCGTTAAGGAAGGTGGCAAGGTCATCGCCGCGGGCCGGGCCGCCTGGAGAAGAAAGACATCAGCGCCATCAATCATGGTCTTGAGCGTCTGCGTCTGCAAACCCGCAAACTGGAACTGGAAGGCCGTCTGGACGCCACTGCTCAGGCTGATATCGCTGCCGAGCGCGCCGCTTTGGAGGCCCGCTATAAGGTCCTCGAGGCCGAACTGGTGAGCCTGCATGGCGAAGTCGACCGCGACAGTCTGGTGGTTCGTGAAGTCGGCGGCGAAGAGAAGGAAATCAGCCTGGGCAAACTGGTCAAGGCGCTGCAACCGAACAACATGTCGGTATTCGCCAAGCTGGGCACCTACTTCAGCAACCTGTGGTCGTTTCTCAGCGAAGACCCGCGTGAAGCCAACACTGAGGGCGGTATCTTCCCGGCCATCTTCGGCACCGTGATGATGACCCTGCTGATGGCGATCATCGTCACCCCGTTCGGCGTGCTGGCGGCGGTATACCTGCGTGAATACGCCAAGCAGAACACCCTGACGCGAATCATCCGCATCGCGGTGAACAACTTGGCCGGTGTACCGGCGATTGTTTACGGCGTATTCGGCCTGGGCTTCTTCGTTTACGTGCTGGGCGGCTCGCTGGACCGTCTGTTCTTCCCCGAGGCGCTGCCGGCGCCGACCCTGGGTACGCCAGGCCTGTTGTGGGCCTCGCTGACTCTGGCGATTCTCGCCGTACCGGTGGTGATCGTGGCGACCGAAGAGGGGCTGGCGCGGATTCCGCGGGCCCTGCGTGAAGGCTCTCTGGCCCTAGGTGCGACCAAGTCCGAGACACTGTGGAAGGTGGTCCTGCCGATGGCCAGCCCGGCGATGATGACCGGTCTGATCCTTGCCGTGGCCCGCGCCGCTGGCGAAGTGGCACCGCTGATGCTGGTAGGTGTGGTTAAGCTGGCTCCGGCCTTGCCGCTGGATGGCAACTATCCGTACCTGCACCTGGACCAGAAGATCATGCACCTGGGCTTCCACATCTATGACGTCGGCTTCCAGAGCCCTAACGTAGAGGCCGCGCGGCCGCTGGTGTACGCCACGGCGATGCTGCTGGTGCTGGTAATTGCCCTGCTTAACCTTTCTGCCGTGACCTTGCGCAACCACTTGCGCGAGAAGTACAAGGCCCTCGATCACTAAGTTTATTGCCATGCGCGGCTAAGGCCGCGCGGGATGCCCGCCGCGGCGGGCGCAACCGAATCAACAGTGGAGTACGACATGCAACACGAAGCACATACCCACGGAATCAACATCGCCAGCCTCGGCCGCGACAAGCAGAGCCTGCGTCTGGCCGAGGAAGAAGTCGGCCTGCAAGTTCCGGGGCTCAGCCTGTACTACGGCGACAAGCAAGCCTTGTTCGACGTCAGCCTGAACATCCCGAAGAAGCGTGTAACTGCTTTTATCGGGCCGTCGGGCTGCGGTAAGTCGACCCTGTTGCGCTGCTTCAACCGGATGAACGATCTGGTCGATGGCTGCCGCATCGAAGGCGAAATCAACATGGACGGCCGCAATATCTATCGCAAAGGCGAAGATGTGGCTGACCTGCGTCGCCGTGTCGGCATGGTGTTCCAGAAGGCCAACCCGTTCCCGAAAAGCATCTACGAGAACGTCGCCTACGGCCTGCGCATTCAGGGTATCAACCAGAAGCGCATCCTCGACGAAGCGGTGGAGCAATCCCTGCGCGGCGCGGCGCTCTGGGATGAAGTGAAGGATCGCCTGAATGACTCGGCCTTGGGCCTGTCTGGCGGTCAGCAGCAGCGTCTGGTGATTGCCCGTACCATCGCTGTGCAGCCGGAAGTGTTGCTGCTCGACGAACCCTGCTCGGCGCTTGACCCAATCTCCACCCTCAAAGTGGAAGAGCTGATTTGCGAGCTGAAGTCCAAGTTCACCATCGTCATCGTTACCCACAACATGCAGCAGGCCGCGCGGGTTTCTGACTACACGGCGTTCATGTACATGGGCAAGCTGATCGAGTTCGGTGACACCGATACGCTGTTCACCAACCCGGCGAAGAAGCAGACCGAAGACTATATTACCGGCCGCTATGGCTGATTCAGCCAGTTCACTCTCCCGCTGGTGGGAGAGTTAGGGAAAGGGTGCCGCCCTTTCCTCCGGCTCCTCGCTTGCGGGCGAGGGGGAGACAACACCCGGTCCAGGATTTTTACATGATCAACAAAGACAGCCTCACCCATCACATCTCCGCCCAGTTCAATGCCGAGTTGGAGGAAGTCCGTAGCCACCTGTTGGCGATGGGCGGTTTGGTCGAGAAGCAGGTCAACGATGCGGTGACCGCGCTGATTGATGCCGACTCGGGCCTGGCCCAGCAAGTGCGCGAGATCGACGAACAGATCAACCTGATGGAAACCACCATCGACGAAGAGTGCCTGCGCATTCTTGCCCGTCGTCAGCCGGCGGCTTCCGACCTGCGCCTGATCATCAGCATCTCCAAGTCGGTGATCGACCTCGAGCGCATTGGCGACGAAGCCTCGAAGATCGCCAAGCGCGCCATCCAGTTGTGCGAGGAAGGCGAAGCGCCGCGCGGTTATGTTGAGGTCCGTCACAT
>NKIE01000379.1:0-325 GCA_002256055.1 Pseudomonas sp. PGPPP3
GGCTCAGCCCTCACTCTTAGCCGCATGGAAAAAGAGGTCTGCGATGCCTGATAGCACAGCCACCCCCAGCTTATCGATCAGCCACCGTAAACGCTGGCTGCAACGCCTGAAACGTCATCGGCAAGCCCTCAGCATTGGTCTGACCCTGCTGTTATTCAGCATGGCCCTGATCGCCTGCCGTCATCTGCTGCAAAGCCTCGACCACGACGCTCTGCATAACGCCATGGCCGATGTACCAGGCAAAGCCCTGCTGGGTGCGGCATTCGCCAGCGTCATCGGCTTTATTATCCTGCTCGGCTACGAGTGGTCCGCCAGTCGCTATGCC
>NKIE01000379.1:442-3474 GCA_002256055.1 Pseudomonas sp. PGPPP3
CAGTGCGCTACCGTTTGTACGCCAGACATGGCGTCAGTGCCGGCGACGTGGCGCGCATGACTCTATTTGCCAGCCTTTCCCTCGGTACCGCTCTCCCCCTACTCGCCGCCCTAGCCAGTCTCAGCAACCTCAGTGGCGCCAGCACTGCTCTCGGCTTACCCACACCACTGCTGGCCGGCTGCGCCACCGCCGTGCTACTGCTATACAGCGGACTCAGCCTTGGCATTCTGCGCCGCCGTATGGCTGAGCAACCAATTGCCGACAACTTACTGATCAAACTGCGGCGCCGAAAAATTCGCCTACCCAGCGTGCGCCTGAGCCTGCTGCAGTTGCTGATCACCGCACTGGACGTGGCTGCAGCCGCCTCCGTACTGTACCTGCTGCTACCCGAAGCACCGCCGTTCGGCGCCTTTCTACTGGTTTATCTGCTGGCTTTGGCTGCCGGCGTCCTCAGCCATGTGCCTGGCGGCGTTGGCGTATTCGAAGCCGTGCTGCTATCCGCCTTTGCCAACCAGCTGGGTGCCGCTCCCCTGGCCGCAGCGCTGCTGCTGTACCGTCTGATTTATGTGGTCGCCCCACTACTGATTGCCTGCCTACTCCTGCTGTTCAACGAAGCTCAGCGAGCTTTTCCAACTCGCCAGGCCATGCGCGTGGCCTCCGGTCTTGCGGCGCCGGTACTGGCCTTGCTGGTGTTTATCTCCGGCATCGTGCTACTGCTATCAGGCGTGACCCCAGCAATCGACACCCGCCTCAGGCACCTCGGTTTTCTTATTCCACACCACCTGATCGAGGCCTCGCACATGGGGGCCAGCCTGATCGGCATTCTCTGCCTACTGCTCGCCCAGGGTCTGCGCCGCCGCCTATCTGCTGCTTGGATGCTGACTCTGGTACTGCTGCTGACCGGCGCCCTGCTCTCACTGCTCAAAGGCTTTGACTGGGAGGAAGCCAGCCTGCTGACCCTCACCGCGATTCTCCTTGCGCGCTTTCGCCATGTCTTTTACCGCCCCAGCCGACTGCTCGAACTACCGTTCTCGCCGCCCTACCTACTCGCCTGCCTGTGCGTGCTAGGCATGTCCATCTGGCTGATGTTTTTTGCTTATCAGGACGTCCCCTACGAACACGAACTCTGGTGGCAATTCGCCCTCGACGGCAACGCTCCGCGCGCACTGCGCGCAGCCTTGGGCAGCTCGGTTCTGCTACTGATCCTGGCCATGACCTGGCTACTGCGCACCGCGCCGCCAGTGATCCACCTGCCCGATGCCGCCGAACTGCAACAAGCCGCCACGATCCTCAAAGACTCCAACCAGCCGGATGGCGGCCTGGCCCTGAGCGGTGACAAGGCGCTGCTGTTTCACCCCTCGGGCAATGCCTTCCTTATGTACGCGCGGCGTGGCCGCAGCCTGGTAGCCCTTTACGACCCAATCGGCCCCCTCCAACAACGTGCCGAGCTGATCTGGCAATTTCGCGACCTATGCGACCTGCACCACGCCCGCCCGGTGTTTTACCAAGTACGCGCCGAGAGCCTGCCGTTCTACATGGACATCGGCCTGACCGCCCTCAAACTCGGCGAAGAAGCGCGTGTCGACCTCGCCAAGTTCGACCTGGAAACCAAGGGCAAGGACATGAAGGACTTGCGCTACACGCTCAACCGCGGCCAGCGTGATGGCCTTACCCTTGAGATTCACGAACCTGGCAAAGTGCCTATGAATGAGCTGAAAGTCATTTCCGACGCCTGGCTGGAAGGCAAGCAGGTGCGTGAAAAAGGCTTTTCCCTCGGACGTTTCAGCCCCGACTACCTGCAACACTTCCGTATCGCACTAATCCGCCACGAAGGCCGCCCGGTGGCCTTTGCCAACCTGCTGGAAACCAACAGCCATGAACTCGCCAGCCTCGACCTGATGCGCGTGCATCCACAGGCGCCGAAGATGACCATGGAGTTTCTTCTGCTCAACCTGTTGCTGCATTACAAGGCGCAAGGCTATGCGCGTTTCAGCCTCGGCATGGTGCCACTGTCCGGCCTGCAACCACGCCGTGGTGCTCCTCTGACTCAGCGCCTGGGAGCACTGGTGTTTCGCAACAGTGGGCAGTTCTATAATTTTCAAGGCCTGCGCCGCTTCAAGGAAAAATTCCTCCCAGAGTGGGAGCCACGCTACCTAGCCGTACCAGCCGGGCTTGACCCGCTGGTAGCCCTCACCGATACCGCCACCCTGATCGCGGGCGGCCTGACCGGACTGGTGAAACGCTGATGCTAAAACCTTACCGGCGTCTTCTCGTGCTTTCCCTGTTAGCCCTGAGCACACTCGGCGCGATTTGGGCATGGTGTAATCATGCGCAAAGCGCAGGCACTCAGCACCTCAACAACAGCGCGCTCGGCACCTTCAGCCTGACCAAGCCCGGTAAAGCCACCAAGGCTCAGGTAATTCTGGCCTTACCCGCGGAACAACTGCTCAGCGACACCCAGCTGTTAAGCCTAAGCCAGGGCAGTGGCGCTCGGATCGTGCAGTACAGCATCGCCGTCAGCGACTGCGACCAGCAGCAACACCGCCTGCACGCCGCCCAGCAACAACTGGATGGGCCGGCTACGCTGGTCGCCGGTATCGGTCCTGGCGCGGCCCTGGCCTGGCGCTGGCTGGCCACGCAAGATGATGAGCAGCACCAAGCCATTTCTGTAGGTTTCTCCCTCGAACACCCTGACTGCCCCGCCCCCCTGCCACCCAAGTCCGAACACGGCCAATGGCTCGCCGCCTGGAACAACAATCCGGACGACCCCAGCGCCCGCTTCGTCCGCGGGCAGCCACACAACACGCAAAACCTGATCAGCGATTACGACACCAGCCTGCAGCAACTGCTCTACGACCAACTCAGCCGGCGCCTGCAAGGCCTACGCGATCCGCTGCCCGTGATCGAACTGCCCGCCAGCAGCCACAACGACACCGTCACGCTGTTCTATTCCGGTGACGGTGGCTGGCGTGATCTGGACATGGAAGTTGCCGAAGACATGGCCAAACACGGCTACCCGGTGGTCGGTATCG
>NKIE01000380.1 GCA_002256055.1 Pseudomonas sp. PGPPP3
CTCCAACTACTTTGATCAATTGCACGAGTGGGCGCTGCACCTGATCAACACCGGCAAGGCCTATGTTGATGACCTGTCGCCGGACGAAGCGCGCGAATACCGTGGCAGCCTGACTGAGCCGGGCAAGAACAGCCCGTTCCGTGAGCGCAGCGTCGAGGAAAACCTGGATCTGTTTGCACGCATGAAGGCTGGCGAATTCCCTGACGGTGCACGCGCCTTGCGGGCAAAGATCGACATGGCCTCGCCGAACATGAATCTGCGCGACCCCATCCTTTATCGCATTCGTCACGCCCATCATCATCAGACCGGTGATAAATGGTGCATCTACCCCAGCTATGACTTCACCCATGGCCAGTCGGACGCGCTGGAAGGTATCACCCACTCCATCTGTACACTGGAGTTTGAGGATCACCGCCCGCTGTATGAGTGGTTTCTGGCCAATCTGCCGGTACCCGCACAGCCGCGTCAGTACGAATTTGCCCGTCTCAACCTGAACTACACCATCACTAGCAAGCGCAAGCTCAAGCAGTTGGTGGATGAGCAGCATGTGCATGGTTGGGATGATCCGCGCATGTCGACGTTGTCGGGCTTCCGTCGGCGCGGTTACACCCCGGCTTCGATCCGCAATTTCTGCGACATGATCGGCGTTAACCGCGCCGGTGGTCTGGTGGATATCGGCATGCTCGAATTCGCCATTCGTGACGACCTGGATGCCAACGCCGCGCGCGCCATGTGCGTGCTCAAGCCGCTTAAAGTAGTCATCACCAACTACCCAGAAGGGCAGGTGGAAAACCTCGAGCTGGCACGCCATCCCAAACAGGACATGGGCGTGCGCGTACTGCCGTTCAGTCGCGAGATTTACATCGATGCCGGTGACTTCGAAGAAGTGCCTCCAGCGGGTTACAAGCGTTTGGTGCCCGGAGGTGAGGCGCGCTTGCGCGGCAGTTATGTCATCCGCGCCGATGAGGCGATCAAGGATGCCGATGGCAACATCGTCGAGCTGCATTGCTCCTATGACGAAAACACCCTCGGCAAAAACCCGGAAGGGCGCAAGGTCAAAGGTGTTATTCACTGGGTGCCGGCAGCGGCCAGCGTCGAGTGTGAAGTGCGTCTGTATGATCGCCTGTTCCGCTCCGCGCAGCCGGAGAAGGCCGAAGACGGTGCCAGCTTCCTCGACAACATTAACCCGGATTCCCTGCAGGTACTGACCGGCTGCCGTGCCGAGCCATCGCTGGCTGAGGCGCTGGCAGAAGAGCGTTTCCAGTTCGAGCGCGAAGGCTACTTCTGCGTGGACCTGAAAGACTCTGCGCCAGGCAAACCTGTGTTCAACCGTACTGTCACCCTGCGTGACTCCTGGGGCCAATAATGGCGTTGTCGATCTACAACACCCTGAGCAAGAGCAAGGAAGTCTTCACGCCGCTGCAAGGTAATCAGGTGCGCATGTACGTCTGCGGCATGACCGTGTACGACTTTTGCCACCTGGGCCACGGCCGCAGCATGGTGGCCTTTGACGTGATTACGCGCTGGTTGCGCCATAGCGGCTATGAGCTGACTTATGTGCGCAATATCACTGACATCGACGACAAGATCATCAATCGCGCCAATGACAACGGCGAAGCGTTTGAGGTGCTGACCGAGCGCATGATCGCGGCGATGCACGAGGATGAAGCGCGCCTGAATATCCTCAAGCCGGATATGGAGCCGCGCGCTACCGACCATATCGCTGGCATGCACGCGATGATCCAGACCCTGATCGACAAGGGTTATGCCTACGCGCCCGGTAATGGCGACGTGTATTACCGGGTGGGCAAGTTCGAGGGCTACGGCAAACTGTCGCGGCGCAAGATCGAAGATTTGCGCATCGGTGCGCGTATCGAACCGGGCGAGTCGAAGCAGGATCCGCTGGATTTCGTCCTGTGGAAGGCCGCTAAACCGGGTGAGCCAAGCTGGTCTTCACCTTGGGGTGATGGGCGCCCGGGGTGGCATATTGAGTGCTCCGTGATGTCCACCTGCTGCCTGGGTGATTCGTTTGATATCCATGGCGGCGGCAACGATCTGGAGTTCCCGCATCACGAAAACGAGATCGCCCAAAGTGAGGCGGCCACTGGCAAGCCTTACGCCAAATCGTGGTTGCATTGCGGGATGATCACCATCAATGGCGAGAAAATGTCCAAGTCCTTGGGCAACTTCTTCACCATCCGCGAGGTGCTGGAGAAGTACCATCCGGAGGTGGTGCGCTATCTGTTGATCGCCAGCCACTACCGCAGCCCGATCAACTATTCCGAAGACAGTCTCCGCGAGGCGAAGGCGGCACTTGAGCGTTTCTACAACGCCCTAAAAGGTCTGCCTGAGGCTGAGCCCGCGGCGGCGGATGAGTTTGTGGCGCGTTTCTCGGTGGCCATGGATGATGACTTCAATACGGCTGGTGCCTGTTCGGTGCTGTTCGAGCTGGCGCGGGAAGTTAATCGCCTGCGCGACAGCGACATTCAGGCGGCAGCGGCACTGGCGGCGCGCTTGAAGTCGTTGGCATCGTTGCTCGGTGTGTTGCAGTTGGAGCCTGAGGCTTTCTTGCAAGCTGATGCGGCGGGGCGTGTCGATGCCGCCGCTGTCGAAGCGTTGATCGAGGCGCGTTTGGCTGCGCGAGCAGCCAAGGATTGGGCGGCTTCCGATCAGATTCGTGATCAGTTGAGCGCCATGGGTGTGCTGCTTGAAGACGCCAAGGGCGTAACGACCTGGCGTCTGGCGGATTAACCGCCGCACGCTGGTAGGTGTGCTGACTGATCAGGCTGTGTAGCCTTGTTGGTGGTAAGCCAGACAAAACGCCCTGACCTGTTCGGGGCGTTTTTTTATCTGCGTTGCGTCTGCAGTGCCACAAAAAAGCCCTCTATTTCTCAATAGAGGGCTTTTTCATAACCGGCGTTACGTCGTGCTGATTTTGGCGTCAGCGGTCGATTCGTGGCCGTTTGTGCAGCTCGATTTAGATACCGAACTTGTCACGCAGTGCGTAGTACCAGGCGCCGACGGCGGTGAACGGTACACGGAACATCTGGCCGCCCGGGAACGGGTAGTGCGGCAGGCCGGCGAACGCATCGAAGCGCTCGGCCTGGCCGCGCAGGGCTTCGCCCAGCACCTTGCCGGCGAGGTGGGTGTAGGTCACGCCGTGGCCGCTGCAGCCTTGCGAGTAGTAGATGTTGTCACCAATGCGACCTACCTGCGGCAGACGCGACAGGGTCAGCAGGAAGTTGCCGGTCCAGGCGTAGTCGATCTTCACGTTTTTCAATTGCGGGAAGGTCTTGAGCATCATCGGGCGGATGATGGCTTCGATGTTTGCCGGGTCGCGGGCGCCGTAGACTACGCCACCGCCGTAGATCAGGCGGTTGTCGCCGGTCAGGCGGAAGTAGTCGAGCAGGTAGTTGCAGTCTTCCACGCAGTAATCATTAGGGATCAGGCTCTTGGCCATTTCCGCGCTCA
>NKIE01000381.1 GCA_002256055.1 Pseudomonas sp. PGPPP3
CTGCTGCTGGGCAAAACGGGGCATAAAAGTCTCCTGCTACTGGGCAGTAATACCGCCGGGTCAGGCCCGACGGTCAAGGAAAGAAGGGGCAGCAACGCCGCCAAAGGTGAAGCAATGTGGGTCGCGTAGGCGGGACTAAAGCCCCTCCTAAAAAAGCAACCGCGGCGTATGCAAAGTCATCGACTAGACAGGTACCGACACGGGCTGCTTGGCCAACTGCAGGTCGAGGTAGTCGTAGGCAATCTGCAGCGCTTGCTCGACATCGAAGGCGGCGCCGGACAGCGCGCCGCGCAACCACAGTCCATCGATCAGTGCCGCCAGGCCGCGCGCCGCGCTGCGAGCCTGGTTCAGCGGCAAGACCCGCTTGAACTGGCTGCACAGGTTGGAATACAAACGGTGGTCGTTGATCCGTTGCAGGCGCTGCAATGACGGCTGGTGCATGCTGGTGGCCCAGAACGCCAGCCAGGTTTTCATCGCCGGGCCGGTGACCTGGCTGTCGTCGAAGTTGCTTTGGATGATGGCGCGCAGGTGCAGCAGTGGCGTATCGCTTACCAGGGCTTCGCGGCGCTGGCGCTGGGCCGCGCTGAGCTGGTTCATCAAGTGGCGCATGGTGGCTTCGAGCAGGCCGCTCTTGTCCTGAAAGTAGTGGCTGATGATGCCGTTGGACACCCCGGCCAGGCGGGCAATCAGGCTGATGCTGGCGTCGTGCATGCCGACCTGGTCCACCGCGCAGAGGGTGGCGTCGATCAGCTGTTTGCGTCGAATTGGCTGCATTCCAACTTTAGGCATGAAGCAATCTCCTCAGCCGTGGTGCGCGTGCGCACGCGCACCACGGTGGTTGTGGTTCATCCGTGATTCTTGCCCAGCAGGGCATGGTACATCTCGCTGTCGCCAAGCACGCCGACCACCTTGTTGTGCTCGTGGAGCACCAGTTTCTGCCCGGTGTGGTAGCGAATATCCAGGGCCTCGCGCATGCCGATGCCGACATCCACCAGGGTCGGCACGCGGCGCAGGCTGGCCATCGATTGCCCGCTGCCCCAGTTTTGCAGGGCCAGTTCGCTGTTGCCTTGACGTGCGCCGGTAATCAGGTTGTCGGCACTCAGGCCTAGCCATGAGTCGCTGCCTGGGTCGAGGCACACCTCGTTGGCGACGCGTGTGCAGTCGCTCAGGTTGCGCATCAGGCTGCGTCCGCACAGCACGTTGAGCGGGTTGGTGTGGGCAACGAACATGCGCACATAGTCATCCACTGGATTGAGCACAATGTCTTCGGGCTGGCCGTGCTGGATGATCTTGCCGTCTTTCATGATGGCAATGCGCGAGCCGATTTTCAGCGCTTCGTCGAGGTCGTGGCTGACGAACACGATGGTTTTTTGCAGCTGGCGTTGCAGCACCAGCAGTTCGTCCTGCAGTTGCTGACGAATCAGCGGGTCTAGCGCCGAGAAAGGCTCGTCCATCAGCAGGATGTCGGCATCCATGGCCAGCGCGCGGGCCAGGCCGACGCGTTGCTGCATACCGCCAGACAGCTCATGGGGGCGTTTGTTGCGCCACTGGGTAAGGCCCACCAGCTCAATCTTGGCGTCGCTGAGCTTGCGGCATTCATCGGACGAACGACCCTGCATCTCCAGGCCAAAGCTGATGTTTTCACGCACTGTCAGCCAGGGCATGAGGGCAAACTTCTGGAACACCATGGCGATGCGCTTGGTTCGCATCATCTTCAGGGTGGCCGGTGAACAGGAAACGATGTCCACCGCCTGACCTTCGTGTTCGATGACGATACGCCCGCGGCTGACCTGGTTGAGGCCGTTGATGCAACGCAGCAGGCTGGATTTGCCCGAGCCGGACAGGCCCATGAGGACGAAGATCTCGCCGCGCTCGATCTCCAGGTTGGCGTTTTCCACGCCCACCACCTGGCCGGTCTGCTTGAGAATCTCGTCGCGTGACAGGCCCTTGTCGAGCAGCGCCAGGGCTTCGCGCGGGGATTTGGAGAAGATTACGTCAACCTTCTCGAAGCGAATCAGGCTCATGCTTCGGTCCTCTCCTTGGCGTCGGGTTGTTTGCAGATGCGGTCAAGAATGATCGCCAGCAGGACGATGGCCAGTCCGGCCTCGAAGCCCAAGGCAATGTCGGCGGTGTTCAGTGCGTTGACCACCGGCCGGCCAAGGCCGTCAGCACCCACCAGCGCGGCGATAACCACCATCGACCGCGAGAGCATGATGCATTGCGTAATGCCGGCGGCGATGCTCGGCATGGCGTGGGGCAGTTCGATACGGGTCAGCAACTGGCGCCGTGAACAGCCAAAGGCCTTGCCGGCATCCAGCAGCTCTTCGGGTACGTCGCAGATGCCCAGATAGGTCAGGCGAATCGGTGCGGCCACAGCGAACACCACCGTGGAAATCAGTCCGGGCACCACGCCCAAGCCGAACAGCGTGAGGGTCGGGATCAGGTAGACGAAGGTTGGCACCGTCTGCATCAGGTCCAGTACCGGGCGCATGATGGTGTAGAACACCGGCTTGTGCGCCGCCACGATGCCCAGTGGCACGCCGATGATGATGCACACCAGGGTGGCGAACAGTACTTGGGCGAGGGTTTCCATGGTTTCTTGCCAGTAACCCAGGTTAAGGATCAGCAAAAAGGCCAGGGCACAGAACAGGGTCAGGCCCCATTTACGCTGAATCAGGTGGGCAACTAGGCAAAACAGGCCGATCAATACCAGCGGATTGAACCAAGTCAGGGCGAAGGTAGCGCCGTGAATCATCAGGGTCAGGGCGTCGGCAAAGGCGTCGAAATAATCGGCGCCATGGTCGGTCAGCCATTCCACGAAGCTGGCGATGTATTGGCCCAGCGGGAGTTTGTAGTCAGTCAGCATGGTATTGAACGTCCACCAGCAGAGATAAAACGGCAGGCTGCCGGCAAGCGTGCAGGACGGGCGGGGCCATCGGGGCGCTCCGCCGGGCCTGAACGCCTGCTCAAGGCGCCAGTTTGGCTTTGGCCACACTCAGGGCCGGTTGTCCGTCGCGGCTGCTGACTCCGGCCAGCCAGGTGTCGAGCACCTGCGGATTGGCTTTCAGCCAGGCCTTGGCGGCCGCATCAGGCTTCTGGTTGTCGTTGAGCACGGCATCCATTAGCTGGTTTTCCATGTTCAGGGTGAACACCAGGTTGTTGAGCAGCTTGCCGACGTTGCTGCATTCCTGGGTGTAGCCCTTGCGCACGTTGGTGTAGATGGTTGCCTTGCCGTAGTCCGCACCGAAGAACTCGTCACCGCCGGTCAGGTACTTCATCTTGAAGCGGGTGTTCATCGGGTGCGGCTCCCAGCCGAGGAACACCAGGGACTGCTCACGGCGTTCGGCGCGCTGCACTTGCGAGAGCATGCCGGCTTCGCTGGACTCGACCACTTTGAATTTGCCGAGGCCGAAAGCGTTCTTGTCGATCATGTTCTGGATCAGACGGTTGCCGTCGTTGCCAGGCTCAAT
>NKIE01000382.1 GCA_002256055.1 Pseudomonas sp. PGPPP3
ACGGTTCACGGCGGTGCTGGTAATAGCTTTCCAGCCCGCCCGCGACAATGGCCTCGGCCACTGCCTGGCAGCCTGGACAACACATGGCCCGCGTCTCACCGAGCACGCGGGCCTGAAAGCGCCCACCGGCAGGAACCGGTAGACCACAGTGGTAGCAGGGAGTCGGAGTGGCCATTCAGAACGCGGTCACTGGCCCAATTGCACCGGGGTACCGGTTACCAGGGTTTGTTCTTCGAACAGACGCCAGTCCTTGCCACCTTCCTGACCAATGATTTCAACAAAGCGCCGACCTTGCACGCTGTCGAGCATCATGCCGCGATACAGCTTGCCTTCCGCCGGTTGCAGGACTATGCGGCGGTCCTTTTCCGGCTGGGTTGGCGAGATCAGGTTGAGGGTCAGCTGCTGTGGGCGGCTGAAACCGTTGAGCTCCAGTTGCGCCACCCCGGTTTCGTCGTTGAGAGTCAGAGAGCCGGTTATCTGCAGCTGCTTGGCCAGTTTTTCCCGGTCCAGCGCGGTGTTAATGCCCTTGCCTGCATCGTAGTAGTTGTCCACGACCAGGCTATCGCCTTTCTTGATTGCGATGGTCAGCAGCGACAGGCCGAGCACCACGGCAAAGGCCAGGATACTGATGATGAACCACGGCCAGAACTGCTTGTACCAGGGCTCGATTGGGGTATCTGTGTGCATGGGTATCCTAGGTGTCAGCGAACGCTGGGGCCGATAAAGCGGCTGTCAGCTTCTTTGGTAATGTCGGGGTTGTCGATGGCCCGAACGCTGAAGAAGATCTCGTTGGCACTGGAGGGCAGCTTCTCAGGTTCGATGGACAATTCTACCGGCAGGGACAGAATTTCACCGGCCGCAGCTGTTACCTCGTGTTTACCTTCAAAGACCAGGCCGTCGATGCCACGGATTTCGATCACATAGCGGTGTTCGATCTGATCCTTGTTCATCACCTTGAGGGTGTAGACGTTTTCGATCCGACCTTGCTCGTTTTCGCGGTACAGCACGCGGTCCTTGATGACGTCCAGTTGCACCAGTGGTCGTACGGTTACCGCATAACCAAAGCAGATCATCATCACGGTCAGGGCAATGGCGTAGCCGATCAGGCGTGGGCGCAACAGGTGGGTTTTTTGTCCCGACAGGTTGTGCTCGGTGGTGTAGCTGATCAGGCCTTTGGGGTAATCCATCTTCTCCATGATGCTGTCGCAGGCGTCGATGCAGGCGGCGCAGCCGATACATTCAATCTGCAGGCCGTCGCGGATATCGATACCGGTTGGGCAAACCTGAACGCACATGGTGCAGTCGATGCAGTCACCCAGACCTTGAGCCTTGTAGTCGGCGGTCTTTTTGCGCGGGCCACGGTGTTCGCCGCGACGCGGGTCGTAAGAAACGATCAGGGTGTCTTTGTCGAACATCACGCTCTGGAAGCGTGCATAGGGGCACATGTAAATACACACCTGCTCACGCAGCCAGCCGGCATTGCCGTAGGTGCCTAGGGTAAACAGTCCGATCCAGAAGTAGGCCCAGCCGTCGGCAGTGCCATCCATCAATTGGCCGAGCAGTTCCCGAATGGGGGCGAAGTAGCCGACGAAGGTTAGGCCAGTGGCCAGGCCAATCAGCAGCCAGAGGCTGTGCTTGGCAACTTTGCGCAGTAGCTTCTCTTTGCTCATGGGCGCTTTGTCGAGTTTCATCCGCTGGTTGCGGTCACCCTCGGTGACTTTTTCGCACCACATGAAAATCCACGTCCAGACGCTTTGTGGGCAGGTGTAACCGCACCACACGCGACCGGCAAAGACAGTAATAAAAAACAGGCCGAAGGCACAGATGATCAGCAGCCAGGACAGCAGGACGAAATCCTGTGGCCAGAATGTGGCGCCGAAGATGTAGAACTTACGCCCGGGAAGATCCCACCAGACAGCTTGGCGGTCGCCCCAATTCAGCCAGACGGTGCCGAAATACAAAATAAATAACCACGCTCCGCCAGCCATTCGCACGTTGCGAAACAGGCCGGTAAAGGCGCGGGTGTAGATGGTGCCGCGACTGGCGTAAAGGTCAACAGTGTTGTCCTTGGCTGTGGCGGAGGTGACATTTTTGACAGGAATCTGTTCGCTCATCGGTGCATACCACGGCAGTGGAGGGATGCCTCGGCCCATTCATGCGGGTCGCGGTCAGGAGCACTTGCGTGCAGGGTTATGATACTCCCCCCTGCATACAGGCGTGGGTGCGACCTATGGTCGCCCGCGTTTTGTGCGCTTACAGACTGATTAAAGCAAAACGGCGCCAGGGAAGCCCTGACGCCGCTCAATACATCTCGCTAACAGACGCTTATTGGGCGTCTTTTTCCGCGTGCGAGAGGCTGTACACGTAGGCTGCCAGCAGGTGCACTTTGTCGTTGCCGAGGAATGCTTCCTGGCTCGGCATCACGCCCTGGCGACCATAACGGATGGTCTGTTGCAGCTGAGTAAAGCTGGTGCCGTAGATAAACGCCGACGGATTGGTCAGGTTAGGCGCCCCCATGGCAGCAGTGCCTTTGCCTTGTGGGCCGTGACAGGCAACGCAGCTGGTGGAAAAAATCTTCTTGCCAGCTTCGATGTCGGCTACGGCGCCTTCTGGCAGCTTACGGCCTGCCAGTTCAGTGAGCACATAGGCAGAAACATTCTTCACGCCGCTTTCGCCGATCACTTCAGCCCACGCTGGCATCACTGCATGACGGCCAGCGAGCAGGGTGGTCTTGATGGTTTCCGGCTCGCCGCCCCAACGCCATTCGTTGTCGGTCAGATTCGGGAAGCCATAGGCGCCCTTGGCATCGGAACCGTGGCAAACGGAGCAGTTGGAGGCAAACAGGCGACCGCCCATTTTCAGCGCTTTGTCATCCGCTGCGACTTCGGTAATCGGCATCGCGGCGTATTTGGCGTAGATCGGGCCGTACTGAGCATCGGCCTTGGCCATTTCCTTTTCCCACTGCGCAACACCGGTCCAGCCGCCTTCGTAGCCTGGCAGCAGACCTTTCCAGTTGCCCATGCCCGGGTAGAGCACGAGGTAACCGATGGCGAACACGATGGTCAGAATGAACAACATGAACCACCACTTGGGCAGCGGGTTGTCGAATTCTTCAATGCCGGCGAAGGCATGACCAACGGTTTCTTCGGTTGTGTCTGGGCGCTGCCCTTTACGGGTGGAAAGCACCAGCCAGATCAGCCCCAAGATGGTGCCGCTGGTCAGTAGTGTGACGTACCAACTCCAAAAAGTGGTCATTCGTTCTTGCTCCCGGAAGCTTGTTCTTCACGCTTTTTTGCAGCGATATCGTCGGCAAAGGGCAGGTTGGCAGCTTCATCGAAGCTGCTCTTGCGCTTGCTGTTGTAGGCCCAGATCACCACGCTGATAAATGCAACCAGTACCAGCAAAGTGCCAAGGCCACGGAGAGTCCCGATATCCATCAGCGTTACCGTTTGTTCGTGATGGCGGTG
>NKIE01000383.1 GCA_002256055.1 Pseudomonas sp. PGPPP3
CAGTCCGGCGCATTCTACACAGCTTTCGCTGCTTTGCAACCCCTCTTTTTAAGCTAACTCTTTGTTTTCAAAAGAGTTTTCCGAGAGGTCTGCGCCGGAAGAGGTGCGAATTATAGACACTTAAATCGGGCCGTCAAGGGGTATTTCATTTCATCCACCACCTTCACGATTAACAAGCAAAACCGGCGCACTAGGCGCCGGTTTTGCTAAGCGATAAAGCCGTTACAGTTCGGGCTCAGAACGACTCACCCTTCGCCGCCTTCTCTACTAGTAGGGCAGGCGGATCAAAGCGTTCACCATACTGCTCAGCCAGATACTGCGCACGCGCGATAAAGTCCGGCAACCCATACTGATTGATGAACTGCAGCGCACCGCCAGTCCATGCCGCGAAGCCAATCCCAAAGATCGACCCGATGTTGGCGTCGGCGGTGGATAGCAATACGCCCTCTTCAAGACAGCGCACGGTTTCAATGGCCTGAATAAACAGGATGCGGTCCCGCACGTCCTCCTGGGAGATGTGCCCATCTGCTTTCTCGAAGCGTGCCTTCAGTTCAGGCCACAGATGCTTCTTACCGCCAACGGGGTAATCGTAGAAGCCGCCGTTAGCGGCCTTGCCTGGACGCTTGTATTCGTTGAGCATCAAATCGATCACGGCAAACGCCGGATGCGCCGGAATCTCTTTAACCTCAGCCTTGAGGTCTTTAACCGTCTGCTGGCGGATATGGTTCATCAGACTCATCGACACTTCATCAGAGATGGCCAACGGGCCCACCGGCATGCCGGCTTTGCGCGCTTCATTCTCGATCATTGCAGCACTAACACCCTCGCCCAGCATCGCAATGCCTTCATTGGTGAACGTGCCAAAGACCCGCGAAGTGAAGAAGCCACGACTGTCATTGACCACAATCGGGGTTTTCTTGATCTGCATGACGTAGTCAAAGCCGCGAGCCAGGGTCTCATCGCTGGTCAGTTCGCCTTTGATGATTTCCACCAACGGCATCTTGTCGACCGGGCTGAAGAAATGCAGACCGATAAACTTGTCCTGTTTCTGTACAGCGGTGGCCAACCCGGTAATCGGCAAGGTTGAGGTGTTGGAAGCAATCACTGCATCACTCAGTGCGCAGCGCTCGGCTGCCGCCGTGACATTGGCTTTTAGATCACGGTCTTCAAATACCGCCTCAATGATCAGATCGCAGCCCGTGAAATCCGCTTCCTTATCGGTCGCCGTGATACGGGCGAGAATCCCATCGCGTTTTTCTACGCTCATGTGACCACGGGAAACTTTCTTGTCCAGCAGCTTGCTTGAATAGGCCTTGCCCTTCTCGGCAGCTTCTATGGACACATCCTTGAGCACCACGTCGATACCGGCCACCGCCGAGACATAGGCAATGCCCGCCCCCATCATCCCGGCCCCCAGCACGCCGACCTTTTTCGTGACGTAAGGCGCGTAACCTTTTGGCCGCGAACCTCCAGCGTTGATTTCATTGAGCTGAAACCAGAAGGTTCCGATCATGTTCTTCGCCACCTGGCCGGTGGTGAGCTCGGTGAAATAGCGCGCCTCGATCAGTTGTGCGGTATCGAAGTCGACCTGTGCGCCCTCCACTGCCGCACACATGATCTTCTCCGGCGCAGGAAAGCAGCCTTTGGTTTTGTCCCGCAGTACCGATGGCGCGATCGCCAGCATTTGCGCCACCGCAGGAGTGGACGGTGTACCACCGGGGATCTTGTAACCCTTCACATCCCACGGCTGCACGGCTGATGGGTTAGCGGCAATCCAGGCACGCGCTTTGGCCAGCATGTCATCACGATCAGAAGCGATGTCCTGAATCAGACCAGCCTTCAACGCCTCCTGCGGCCGCACTTTCTTGCCTTCCAGCAGGTAAGGCAAAGATTTTTCCAGGCCCAAGATGCGCACCATCCGCACCACGCCACCGCCGCCAGGCAGCAAGCCCAGGGTTACTTCCGGCAAGCCGATTTGCACGCTACTGCTGTCCAGCGCAATGCGGTGGTGGCAGGCCAGAGCAATTTCCCAGCCACCGCCCAGCGCTGCACCATTAATAGCAGCCACTACCGGCTTGCCGAGGCATTCCAGGCGGCGCAATTGGCCTTTAATGTTGAGGATCATCTGGTAGAACTGGGCTGCATCGGCCTTGGTGACCTTGATCAGCTCATTCAGATCGCCACCGGCGAAGAACGTTTTCTTCGCAGAGGTAAGGATTACACCGGCGATCGAGTCTTTCTCGGCTTCCAGGCGATCAACAATGCTGCCCATGGCCGCGCGGTATTCAGCGTTCATGGTATTGGCGCTTTGGCCAGGCATGTCCATGGTCAGAACGACGATATTGTCCTGGCCTTTTTCGTAACGGATGGCGTCAGTCATCTTCGAGCTCCGGCCTTAAACGCGTTCAATAATGGTTGCAATGCCCATACCGCCGCCCACACACAGGGTGGCGAGGCCGTAACGCAGATTGCGCTTCTCCAGCTCATCCAACAGGGTGCCGAGAATCGCGCAACCGGTTGCACCGAGCGGGTGGCCCATGGCGATGGAGCCGCCGTTAACGTTGACCTTGTCTTCGGACACGCCCATGTCCTTCATGAACTTCATTACCACCGAGGCAAACGCCTCGTTGACCTCGAACAGGTCGATGTCATTGACGTTCAGCCCGGCCTTGGCCAGAGCCTTGCGCGTAGCCGGCGCCGGACCGGTGAGCATGATGGTGGGATCGGTGCTGGTGACTGCCGTGGCGACGATCCGCCCACGGGCCTTCAACCCGAGTTCTTTGCCCTTGGCTGCGGAGCCAATCAGCATCAGCGCCGCCCCGTCGACGATGCCCGAGCTGTTGCCTGGGGTGTGGATATGTTCGATGCGCTCCACATGGGAGTACTTGCGCAGGGCCGAGGCATCGAAGCCCATCTGCCCCATCATCTCGAAGCTAGGCTTGAGTTTGCCCAAGCCTTCCAGGGTCGAGTCGGCACGAATGAACTCGTCATGATCGAGAATCAGAATGCCGTTCTGATCGGTCACCGGCACCAGCGATTTGTTGAACGAGCCATCGGACCGTGCTCGCGCGGCTTTCTGCTGCGAACGCAGGGCAAACGCATCAACGTCGCTGCGGGAAAAGCCTTCCAGCGTGGCAATCAGGTCGGCACCGATACCCTGCGGAACGAAATGGGTGTGCATATTGGTCGCTGGGTCCATGGCCCAGGCGCCGCCGTCAGAGCCCATCGGAATGCGCGACATCGACTCGACGCCACCGGCCACCACCAAGTCTTCAAACCCGGAACGCACTTTCATCGCTGCCAGGTTGACGGCTTCAAGACCCGACGCACAGAAACGGTTGAGCTGCACGCCCGACACCTGCTCATCCCAATCCGCCACCAACGCGGCTGTTTTGGCGATGTCGGCCCCCTGCTCACCCACCGGCGTAACGCACCCAAGGACGCTATCGTCGACCTGGCTG
>NKIE01000384.1 GCA_002256055.1 Pseudomonas sp. PGPPP3
GCCAAAACCCTGGCGGGAAAAACTGCGCACGTGGTCTATGCCCTCAATTTTTTGCAGCTCGCGCTCCATGCGGTTGAGCACCTGGTCCTGCACCTGCTGGGCGGTTGCCCCCGGCCAGGCCACCACTGCGTTCATGGTGGGCACGTTGAAGTTGGGGTCTTCCAGGCGGCCAAGATGGGGGAATGAAAACGTACCCACCAAAAGCGTACCGATGATGAGAAAAAGCACCAGCGCGCGGTGCGTGACCGCCCATTCAGACAGGTTGAAAGATTTCATGATCTGCCATTCAACTCGCCGTCAAAGTTTTGGCCAGCGGCCGCAACAAGGTGCGCAGACGCCGCAACTGAATACGCAGGTCATGCAATGCCTCGCTGTCCGTCTCGGCCTGCAGGCGCGCCTGAATTTCCCAGAGGTCAACCTGGCAGCGAATGAGCTGAGCAACGATCGAGTCGACAAAAGCCATATCATTCCTTGTGGCTGGGGCCGGATGGGGGATTACCTTAGCGATGGTTCAGTGGTCAAAGCAGCTTACTCTTGTCGCAGGCCAGCTTATCCGAGTATTTAAATAATCTAATAATCAATAACTTATGAAGTTTCTGCGAGGCTATTCGGCAAAACTGGCTGAGCCTGAAGCCTCCCTGCACACGCAAATCGCAGCAGCACAGATGATGTTCATCCCTTAGAGCGCAACGACCTGTTGCCCAAGCGACTCAAGGGGGAGAGTGATATCGCCGCCGGCCTGAGCAAAGTCGAAGACCTCGACGGCTCCGGGTCCAATCACAGCGAATTATTATTCGCACGACCTAGGTCGAGGCCCCCGTGCGAACCTTAGGGAATATCAAACGGAATACGGTAAGGCCACCTGGCTGACTGCTGACGTCAACCGTACCCTGATGCAAGCTCATGATCGAGCGAACAATCGCCAAGCCAAGTCCTGTGCCCCCGTCGGCCCTAGAACGGTTGGTATCAACGCGATAGAAACGCTCGAATAAATGGGGAATGTGCTGCGCGGGGATGCCAACGCCTGGGTTGGCAACTGATACCGATACGGTCTCGCTGTGTTTCTCGATCAGCACCGATATGTGGGCCCCGGCGGGAGAGTGTCGAATGGCATTGGATAACAGGTTTGATATGACGCGCTGCACCATTAGCCGATCACCAAAGGTTCTCCCGGCTCCGGAAATACTCAGGCTGATCTGTTTCTCTTCCGCGCAGATGCTGAACAGGTCTGCAACGCGTGCCGCCTCGTCTTCCAGAGCAATCTTTTCGAAAGGCACCAAAGACGCAGGGTGGCTGACTTGGGCAAGAAAAAGCATGTCGGAAACAATCCGAGCAACACGCTCAAGCTCTTCTGTGCAGCACGCCAGCACAGCTTTGTACTCTTCGGGTGGTCGCTCTCTGGAGAGGGTTACCTGTGCTTTGCCCATGAGGTTTGTAATGGGTGAGCGCAATTCATGGGCTAGGTCATCAGAGAACTGCGAAAGCTGCTGAACGCCGCCATCAAGCCGATGCAGCATGAAGTTAATGCCGTGTGCCAGCGCATTTAGCTCTTGTGGGAGCTTATCTACGGAGATTCGGTGACTCAGGTCTTGCGTGGAGGTCAGCAATGCCACCTGGCGAAATTGCCGAAGTGGCGTAAGGCCCCGTTGTACGATCCACCACGCACCCATACCAATCAGTGCGAGCAGTAGCGGCAGAGCGATCAGCGTCGACTTGAGGTAGGCGCGGAGCAGGGCTTCGTCGACCTCTCGATCAATGGACAGTTGGACATTGACGAGGTTGCCATCGCTAAGGCGCATCACTTGGGATGCTGTCAGGAAGTTGTGTCCCTGTGCATCCGCCCAGCTTTGGTAGCTCGGAGTGTCGCCTGTCGGCAGATTGGCTAGGGCGGGTTCTAGCGACTTCTTACCAAGGTTAAGGAGCAATTTGGAATCAGGTTCTTGGGCGTAAATAGTCAGGTGCAAGTTGTCATGCCCCTTCACCAGATCCAAAAGCCCATGAGGTTGCTGGGTTATTGCATAGGCGGTAATCCCTTCGGCCAAACTGTGCTCAATTTGCTTCAGCTTGCCGTCAAGGTTCATCTTGGCCAAAGAGTCGAGCTCATGGGTCAGTGCGAAGTAAGCCAGCGCCGCCAGTAAAACCACCAGTGCTGCGCCCATTACACTCACCGACAGGCCAAGGCGCATGGATAGGCTGGCGGTTTTCATGCGCGCTTCTCTAACACGTAACCCACGCCCCTGAGGGTGTGAATCAGTTTGTGATCGAAAGGCTCATCGATTTTTGCGCGCAGCCTGCGGATGGAGACTTCAACGACGTTGGTGTCACAGTCAAAGTTCATGTCCCAAACCAGCGAAATGATTTGGGTGCGCGACAGTACCTCTCCGGAACGGCGCATCAGTAGGTGCAGCAATGCGAATTCTTTGGTGGTCAGGTCGATACGTTGCTCGCCGCGGAATGCACGGTGCCTGGCTGGATCAAGTTCTAGATCGGCTACACGCAGCACGTCCGGTACCGGAGCCTGCTCACTACGCCGCAACAGCGTACGAATTCGCGCAAGTAATTCAGGAAACTCAAACGGTTTGACTAAGTAATCATCCGCGCCCAAATCAAGGCCTTTAATTTTATCCATTAAGCGCCCGCGCGCAGTCAGCATAATGACCCGCGTACTGCTGTTTCTGCGGATTTGCTCAAGTACACCCCAGCCATCTATTTCCGGAAGATTTACATCAAGCACCACCAAGTCATAAGCTGCCTTATCCACTATATAACCACCCTCACTTAGACCCTGATGTAAGTAGTCCGCAGTTTTGGGTTCGTCCTCAACAATAAGGATACGCATAATTTCCACCTTCACATGTAAGGACCGTATTTTTCAGTCGCTAATTTCTATATCGATCAAGGCGCTTAAGAACCTTTATCGACGGCCGTCTACATAAGTGGCGAGCACTTTAACGTGCGCCAAGGCTAAAGCCTGTAGTGGCTTCAAGGTCAAGCACTGATGCCTGTGCTGCGAGGGCTGCAAGGCATCCGGCGACAATTTGTCGCAGTATCGCGGCTGCCGGAACGCCACGATTCTTAGTCGCGGGGTGACTTTATCGAGCGGCAGGCGACGGCAAGTTTTAATTTCACTGCTTTGTTTCAAGTTGTTACTTAACTCCAGGCGTTCAGCACAATTTAGCGCCGCCAATACTAATCCAGCCCCACTTTAAATTGAGCGCAATTACATATTTGTAATGTGTCAGTCACCTTGCTGATAGGCGCCGCAAACTACATTTCTCCAGGAATTGGTCGCCTATTAATTACCCTGGCAGTAATAGGCAACTTGTCCTGTTTGGTTGGGCATCAAGACCTTACTTCATTCACGCACGCTGGTGATGCTGAGGAGTTGTAAAGTGTATGTAAAAACAATGGCCGTGCATCGAAGAGGCACACGCAAACCCCGAGCATTCTCAG
>NKIE01000385.1 GCA_002256055.1 Pseudomonas sp. PGPPP3
TCGTGACGTGTCGGAAACCCTGCGCAAGCTGAAAGCTGCCCAGTACACCGCTGCTCACCCAGGTGAAGTGTGCCCGGCCAAGTGGAAAGAAGGCGAGGCTACTCTGGCTCCGTCTCTGGACCTGGTTGGCAAAATCTAAAAGTGGCTTCGGGGCAGCTGCGCTAAAACCGTAAGCAGCTCTTACTCCATTTTTCGCCTGCCGGAGCCTTACCAGGCTCTCAAAGGCGCCCGAACGCCCGGGCGCGATCCGTCCGGGCGTTTGTTTATCTAAAATTTGTCATAGGAATCGCAGTCATGTTGGACGCCACTCTTAAAACCCAGTTGCAGGCTTACCTTGAAAAGGTTGTTCTGCCGTTCGAGATCGTCGCTTCCCTCGATGACAGCGCGAAATCCGAAGAGCTGCTCGGTCTGCTCAATGACATCGTCAGCCTGAGCGACAAAATCGCTCTGCGCACTGATGGCAACGACAGCCGCAAGCCGTCGTTTGCCCTCAATCGCCCGAACGGTGATATCAGCCTGCGTTTCGCCGGTCTGCCGATGGGTCATGAGTTCACCTCCCTGGTACTGGCCTTGCTGCAAGTGGGCGGCCATCCGTCCAAGCTGGCCCAGGATGTGATTGCCCAGATTCAAAACCTCGAAGGCGAATTCAACTTCGAGACCTATTTCTCGCTGTCCTGTCAGAACTGCCCGGACGTGGTCCAGGCGCTGAACCTGATGGCCGTGCTCAACCCCAATATTCGCCACGTGGCCATCGACGGCGCGCTGTTCCAGGCCGAAGTCGAGTCGCGGCAGATCATGTCGGTGCCGAGCATCTACCTGAACGGCGAACTGTTCGGTCAGGGTCGTATGGAAGTCGAGCAGATTCTCGCCAAGATCGACACCGGCGCCAGCAGCCGTGACGCCGAGAAGCTCAATGCTAAGGACGCCTTCGACGTGCTGGTCATCGGTGGCGGCCCAGCTGGCGCGTCAGCGGCCATCTACGCAGCCCGTAAAGGCATCCGTACCGGTGTTGCTGCTGAGCGTTTTGGCGGTCAAGTGCTCGACACCATGGCCATCGAGAACTTTATCTCGGTGCAGGAAACCGAAGGGCCGAAACTGGCCCGCGCCCTGGAAGAGCACGTCAAGCAATACGATGTCGACATCATGAACCTGCAGCGTGCCACGGCCCTGGTTCCGGCCAGCCATGCTGGTGGCTTGCATGAAGTGACGTTTGAAAGTGGTGCGACGCTGAAAGCCAAGACCGTGATTCTCTCCACCGGTGCGCGCTGGAGGGAGATGAACGTGCCGGGTGAACAGGAATACCGTGGCAAGGGCGTGGCTTACTGCCCGCACTGTGACGGCCCGCTGTTCAAGGGCAAGCGTGTGGCGGTGATCGGCGGCGGTAACTCCGGCGTGGAAGCGGCCATCGATTTGGCCGGCATCGTCGCCCACGTCACCTTGATCGAGTTCGACAGCCAATTGCGTGCCGATGCGGTATTGCAGAAAAAGCTCAACAGCCTGGGCAATGTGACCGTCATCAAGAGCGCCTTGACCACTGAAGTATTGGGTGATGGCCAGAAGGTCAGCGCCCTGGTCTACAAGGACCGCAACAGTGATGAGCTGCACACCGTCGAGCTGGAAGGCATCTTCGTGCAGATCGGCCTGCTGCCCAACAGCGACTGGTTGAAAGGCGTGGTGGAACTGAGCCCGCGTGGCGAGATCATCGTCGACGCCAAGGGCGGCACCAATATCCCCGGCATCTTTGCTGCCGGCGATGTGACCACTGTGCCCTACAAGCAGATCGTCATCGCCGTAGGCGAAGGTGCCAAAGCCTCTCTGAGTGCTTTCGACCACCTGATCCGCAGCTAAGCGACTGCGCAATGCAAAACGCCCTGGCATCTGCCAGGGCGTTTTTGTTTGCGGCGCAGGTTAATTCTTCAACCGATAACCGCTGCGGAACATCCAACTGACGATCACCAGGCACAGGGCGAGAAAGCCCAGGGTCATGCCCACGCTGAGGCCAACATTGACGTCGGCCACGCCGTAGAAGCTCCAGCGGAAGGCACTGATCAGGTACACCACCGGGTTGAACAGGGTGATGGTCTGCCACACAGGCGGCAGCATGCTGATGGAGTAGAAGCTGCCACCGAGGAACGCCAGTGGGGTGACGATCAGTGCCGGCACCACCTGGAGTTTTTCCCAGCCATCGGCCCAGATGCCGACGATGAAACCGAACAGGCTGAAGGTCCCGGCGGTCAGGGCCATCAGCAGGCCGAGAATCATCGACTTGGTGGCCGCCGCGCCGACATAGCCGACGACGATCTCGAAGGGTGAAATCGGTGCCGACAGCACTTCATAAATCGTCCCCGAATAACGGGGCATATAGATGCCAAAGGCCGCGTTGGAAATACTCTCGGTGAGCATCGCCAGCATGATCAGGCCCGGCACGATAAAGGCGCCGTAACTGATGCCATGGACCTCGGTCATGCTGGCGCCGATGGCCGAGCCGAACACCACGAAATACAGCGAGGTGGAAATCACCGGTGTGGCGATGCTCTGCAGCAGGGTGCGCCAGGTGCGTGCCAGCTCGAAGAGGTAAATCGCACGGATCGCGAAGAGGTTCATGCGCGCGCCCTCAGCAGGTTGACGAAAATCTCTTCGAGGGAGCTTTCGCTGGATTTCAGGTCCTTGAAGTCGATGCCGTTAGCCGCCAGATCGCGCAGCAGTTCCGGGATTCCGGTGTGTTCGTGCTGTCCGTCGAAGCTGTAGACCAGCTCATAGCCGCCATCGGCCAGGTTCAGGGCGTAGCTCGCCAGCGCTGCCGGCACTTCGCTCAGTGGCTGCTTCAGTTGCAGGCTTAACTGCTTTTTGCCCAGGCGCTGCATCAGCACGTGTTTGTCTTCCACCAGAATGATCTCGCCCTTGCTGATCACGCCGATGCGGTCGGCCATTTCTTCGGCTTCTTCGATGTAGTGGGTGGTCAGGATGATGGTCACGCCGCGTTCACGCAGGCGGCGGACCATGGCCCACATGTCGCGGCGCAACTCGACATCGACGCCGGCGGTGGGCTCGTCGAGAAACAGGATCGAGGGTTCGTGGGACAGCGCTTTGGCGATCATCACTCGGCGCTTCATGCCGCCGGACAGCTCAAAAATCTTCGCGTCCTTCTTGTCCCACAGCGACAGGTCTTTGAGCAGTTGTTCCAAATAAACCGGGTCCGGCTTCTTGCCGAATAGGCCGCGACTGAACTGCAACGTGGCCCAAACGGTTTCAAACACGTCGTTGACCAGCTCCTGAGGCACCAGGCCGATCTGCGAGCGGGAAGCGCGGTAATCCTTGACGATGTCATAGCCGCCGACCTGCACCGAGCCGCTGCCGGGGTTGACGATGCCGCAGATGATGCTGATCAGGGTGGTCTTGCCCGCGCCGTTGGGGCCGAGCAGGGCGAAG
>NKIE01000386.1 GCA_002256055.1 Pseudomonas sp. PGPPP3
AGGCGCGCTGCAATGACGGTTTGCTGTTAAGCGGCTGGGCAACCGCGGGCATGCTGCTGGGCTGCCATGATTGGCTACTGCAAAATAACTATTTAAGTATCGAATCTATTTATCTGGGCCCTTACAGCAATATTGGCGCCTTCCTGATTGTGATGCACATTATTTTTCGGCGTTTCCTCAAGGCCAATGACAACGTCAAAAAGACCAATGCCAGTTTGGCCTTCCGTCTACAAGAGCGCGAAGATGAGTTAAAGAAAAGCCATCAGCGTCTACGCGTAATAGAACATCGCCAGACACTCAGCAATGAACGCCAACGCCTTATGCAAGATATGCACGATGGCATGGGCTCATCACTGATCATTGCATTGCTTGAGGCTGAGAAAGGTCACCTTGATGCATCTTCACTGACCGACGTCCTAAAAAACTGCATCGAAGACCTGAAACTAACCATCGATTCGATGGAACCTGTAGAAGCTGACTTATTGTTGCTGATGGCAACATTAAGATTCCGCCTAACCCCACGCCTGGAAAGTGCCGGCATACGCTTACGCTGGGATATTCAAAACGTGCCCGCGCTTGACTGGCTTGATCCTCGCAATGCATTACATATCTTGCGCATCTTGCAAGAGACTTTCTCCAACATTATCAAGCACACCAACGCTACAGAAATCCGGATTACCACATCCTCTGATGCGACTCATGTCAGGGTCATCATTGTCGATAATGGCCAAGGTTTCCCGGCAGAACAGCCCGCGGGCTATAACGGCAAAGGGCTGAAAAACCAACTTCGCCGCGCGGCCTCAATCGGCGCTGAAATTCTGTGGCACTCCACTGCAACCGGCGTGAGTGTCACCTTGGTTTTGCCGATTGTGGCCACCGAGCGCAGTGGCCAGCCCACCCCAATGCTGGGCTAGTTGTCACCTCAGGCATCACGAAACAAGTCGTGAGCATCCAGCAATCGGTAGGCGATCTCCGGGCGTTTTTCCAGGCCGCGGCGGATGGCGGCCTGGATGGCCTGACGGGTCTTGCGGCACAGGCCGGGTAGATCATCAATATTCACGGCGATGCCGCGCATGCTGCGCACTTCGTTGCGACCCGGAGCAACATGCACGTGAATGCCGAGCTGCTCGGCCATGCGCTGCTGGATACGCTCCAGATCACTGAGGCTGTCCAGGTTCTCTAACCGCTCAAGTAGACGTTTTTCCTCTGGCCGGGTCAGGCGCAAAAAGCGCAAGTCGGCATCAGGATTATCCAGCAAACCATCACGCCCGCAGATGCAGGCGCCGGGCGGGCAGGATTGGCGATTCTGGAAGGAAGGCGTCATGGCTATGGAGCATAACCATCCACAGACGCTGTTGCCTATGGTCTGCGGGACAAACAGCGGCAATGGCTATGATTGCCGAAGAGGATTGCCCCTAAGGCTCAGCGTAACGCTGCTCAATGCGCACGTAATCGCCACTCTCGCGCAACACTTTGAGGCCTTGGTTGAATGCGTCACGCTGGCTGGCCTGGCGAAAGCCGACGCTGTAGGGCGTGCTGGAAAACAGGGAAAAATACGTCAGCGCCTGCGTGACATCGACTTGATCGGCCACCTGGGTATTGAAGTATTTAAAGATGCGCAAATCACCGATGATCAAATCGACACGCCCGGAATACAGCAGCCGGTTGCGGTTGATCTGCAGAGCCTCTTCGCGATACAGCGGGTTACGCTCGGCCATGCTCTGGAACTCAGAGCCTAACAGGTAGCGCGCACGCTGATACGTGCTGATGGAATAGCGCCTCATGTCGGCGAAGCTGAGAATTGATAGGTGTCGACTGGCGAGCGCCACAGCGACGTTGTGGTACTCGATATACGTATCGGAATAAAACGCCGGCACCCCGCTTTGCATACCGGTGGTGGCGATGGCATCCAGCTCGCCACGGGCCAGCATCAGGTGCAGACGCTCCATGGGTGCGTAATAAGGCGTCAGTTGCAGGCCGCCACGCGTGGCAGCTGCCATTACTACGTCATATTCCAGACCGCGAGGCTCGCCCTCGAAAATATACGGTGGTTTATGGGTGCCAAAACCAATGCGCAGAAGCTCGGCAACCGCCATCTGGCAGTAACAACAGCACAACAACGCCAGCAGACCAACCCGCATACCCGCGCCCTCGCTTGCGAATGCCCAGCATACCGGCAAAGCAGCATCAGCGGCAGGCGCCAGGACTAATCGGTATCGGGCACCTGCGCGGCTACGGCAGGCACAGTGGCGCGCACGGCATTGCGGCTATGGGCGCCGAAATTGCCGATCAACTCAATCAGCAAGGCGTTCAGCTCAGCGCTCGGCGCCGGCTCCACTGCCAACTGATTGCCTGCGCTAAAACCCGGTGCCTGTTCGGCGGCCGTGAGGGATTGAGCCAGCAGCGCATCCAATTGATTGGCGCGGGAAAACGACTGTGCCGACACCACGTTGCGCAAATAGCCGCTGTCGAAGGCAGGATAGCTCGAGTCCTTGTCTGCTTGGGCATAGGCCTGCAACAACGGGCTGGCGTTTTCACCGTCACGCAGCAGTTGCTGCAGCCACTTGAGCTGGAACTTCTCGACTACCGTGTGCCGCGTGGCCACGCGGGCGATGGCAGCCTGCTTATCCTCCGGGAAACCGACAGCATCTTTAGCCGCCGTCCAGATCAGGTCAGGGGTCTCAACACCGGGTAGCACTTTTGCGTGATAAGGCTGGGTCAGGTCCTGGAGGTAATGCAGGCCCCAGCCCATGAAGCGATAGCCCCAATACGGATGACCGTGTTCGAAAGCGTAGCGGGCCAAGCCGAAATACTGGAAGGCACGCCACTCGGGATAGGTACGGGTGAGAAACGGCCCAGCGGCAAACACAATGGCGTCTTCGTGGTAATAACCGATATGAAACGGCGCTTGGGACGAATATTCAAAACGCGCATCGCCAAACGGCTGCACACCGAAGTTGTACTGGCTGCCAACCTCGCCAGGGTTGTCGCTGAACAGGTTGATATCGTGGCCGTAGTCCGGTTCATCGGCGGCACTGGCTACTACCACCAACGGCGCAACCTCTTCGCCGGGCTGCACGGCAAGAAATGACCAACTGCCCCACATACGGACCTTTTTGTAGACCGTTACCTGCCGCGCATTCAGGTGGACACGGCCGCTGCCCGGATGCCCCGGCAAGGCTTGAACAAAGTTGGCCAGCTTGATCTCCGGACTGATACGCAGCGCCTTGAGGAAATCGCGCTGGCGCGTCCCCTCGCCTTCAACCTGCCAACGCAGTGCTGCCGGACGTGCGGGATAACCGGGAAAGTTGGCCAGAGCGAAAGCTTCCTGCTCATCCAGCAGGGCCTGTAACCCTTGCGCTTCACTGCGCAGAAAATCTTCCAGCGCCTCAACCTTGACCTCAGGCGTCTGCTGCATAGCCGGCAGCC
>NKIE01000387.1 GCA_002256055.1 Pseudomonas sp. PGPPP3
TAGCTGACCCAGACCAAAGTGATCAGGATGTCGATCGGCCATTCCAGTTCGGCGTACTCCTTGGAGGAGGTGTAGCCGAGTGGCAGGGTGATCGCCGCCAGAACAATCACGGCTTGCCAACCCCAGAAGGTGAAGGCAGCCAGACCATCGGAGATCAGGCGGGCTTGCGAGGTGCGTTGCACCACGTAATACGATGTAGCGAACAAGGCGCAACCACCGAAGGCGAAAATCACCGCGTTGGTATGCAGAGGACGTAGACGGCCGAAGCTGGTCCACGGAAGGCCGAGGTTGAGTTCTGGCCACACAAGTTGTGAGGCGATCAGAACACCCACACCCATGCCTACGATCCCCCAAATCACCGTCATAATGGCGAATTGGCGGACCACCTTATAGTTATAAGCAGTCGGACTGGTTGCTGAGGTCATGCTTTTGCTTCCACGGTTAATGGAGTTTTCTGGGGACAAAAATCGGCGGCAAGTATGGGCAAAGCAGGTAGCCAATGCAATCAGCAAGGCCCGCGGGACCGGGGTTTGCAGGCCCACCGCGTGGGGAGTTGAACCTCAGTGGAGGTTTGCGGTGATGCTTTCAAAGGTCCCAGTAGCCCCATCAATGACAGGGAATTGGCGCGCAGTCCTGATGAATGGCGACTGTAGGCAGCGTAGACCAACGCGGAAGGTTTGCTCGAGGCGAGCGGAGAGGGTGCGACACTCTGTCGCGGCTGTTGCGGGGAGAATGTAGGGAAGGCACCTCCCTGTGCCCTGATTACCCTTTACTGCAACTGCGCCCTGAGTCGTGCTGCTAACTGAGGGCGCAGTGGGCGTCGGCGTTACTCTGCGGCCGGTGCCTGGCTGGCTTGTTGCGACAGGCTGAAGACATAAGCGGCCAACAGGTGAACTTTATCGTTCCCCAAGTAGGCGTCCTGTGCCGGCATCTGGCCGTTACGGCCATAGCGGATGGTCTGTTGCAGTTGCGCCATGCTCGAACCATAGATCCAACCCGCTGGGTGGGTCAGGTCCGGAGCGCCCATCATCGGCATGCCTTTGCCTTGTGGGCCGTGGCAGGCCATGCAGTTGCTGTTGAAGATGGTTTGCCCGGCTTGCAGGTCGGCATTGTTGCCTTCCGGCAGCGGCAAGCCTGCCAGCGAACTGCGCACGTAGGCAGACACGTTCTTCACGCCATCATCGCCAATAATGGTGCCCCAAGCCGGCATCATTGCCATACGGCCGTGCAGGATTGTGGTTTTGATGGTGTCGGGCTCGCCGCCCCAGCGCCAGTTACTGTCAGTCAGGTTGGGAAAACCCACAGCGCCTTTGGCGTCAGAGCCGTGGCAGATCGAGCAGTAGGTGGAAAACAGGCGGCCGCCCATTTTCAGCGCCTGCTCATCCTTGGCGACGTCGGCAATTGGCATGGCGGCATACTTGGCGTAGATCGGGCCGTACTGCGCATCGGCCTTGTCCACTTCCTTCTGCCACTGCTTGACCTGGGTCCAGCCACCTTCGTAGCCCGGCAGAACACCTTTCCAGTTGCCTAAACCTGGGTACAGCGCCAGGTAGGCAACGGCAAAGATGATGGTGCCGATAAACAGCATGAACCACCACTTTGGCAGCGGATTGTCATACTCCTCGATGCCGTCGAAGGCGTGGCCCATGGTCTGGTCGGTGGTGCCTTTTTTCTCGCCCTTGCGGGTGGCGAACACCAGCCAGAGCAAGGCTAGCAGGGTGCCGATAGTCAGTGCGGTGACGTACCAACTCCAGAATGTACTCATACGTTATTACTCCTAGATGCCTTCTGGGCAGGCGCTTTGACAAGGGACTGGTCGGCGAATGGCAGCAATGCAGCTTCATCGAAGGCCGCTTTGCGTTTGCCGCTGTAGGCCCAGAACACGACGCAAATAAATGCGACAAGTACCAGTAATGTGCCTAAGCCGCGTAGGGTTCCTATGTCCATGGCGCTTACCTTTTGTTCTTGAGCGCGGTGCCCAGCGATTGCAGGTAGGCCACAATGGCGTCCATCTCGGTTTTACCCGCTACGGCGGCCTGGGCGCCGGCAATGTCGGCATCGGTGTAAGGCACGCCCAAGGTGCGCATGGCTTTCAGCTTGGCGGCGGTGTCCTTGCCGTCCAGCTTGTTCTCTACCAGCCACGGGTATGCCGGCATGATCGACTCAGGCACGACGTTGCGCGGGTTGTAGAGGTGGGCACGGTGCCAGTCATCGGAGTAACGACCGCCAACGCGAGCCAGGTCCGGACCGGTACGCTTGGAGCCCCACAGGAATGGGTGATCCCAGACGCTTTCACCGGCTACCGAGTAGTGACCATAACGCTCGGTCTCGGCACGGAATGGACGAATCATCTGCGAGTGGCAGCCTACGCAACCTTCACGGATGAAGATGTCGCGGCCTTCATGTTGCAGGGCGGTACGTGGCTTCATGCCTTCCACGGGGGTGTTGGTCACGCCCTGGAAAAACAGTGGGACGATCTGTACCAGGCCGCCGATGCTGACGGCCAGGACCATGAACAGAGCCATCAGGCCGATGTTCTTTTCTACGACTTCGTGATTCATCTTGGTTCTCCTCAGGCCATCTGCGCCGCGGATTGCATGGCAACCGGGTCGGCCGCACGTACGGTGCGCCAGGTGTTGTAGGCCATCAGCAGCATGCCGAAGAGGAAGAAGCTGCCGCCGATTGCGCGGACCAGGAAACCTGGGTGGCTGGCTTCCAGCGCTTCAACGAAGGAGTAGGTGAGGGTGCCGTCTTCGTTGACTGCACGCCACATCAGGCCCTGAGCGATACCGTTGACCCACATCGAGGCGATGTACAACACGGTGCCGATGGTGGCGAGCCAGAAGTGTGCGTTGATCAGCGCGACGCTGTGCATCTGCTCACGGGCAAAAACCTTCGGAATCAGGTGGTACAGCGAACCGATCGACACCATGGCAACCCAGCCCAAAGCACCGGCGTGTACGTGGCCGATGGTCCAGTCGGTGTAGTGCGACAGGGCGTTGACGGTCTTGATCGCCATCATCGGACCTTCGAAGGTCGACATGCCGTAGAACGCCAGTGACACCACCAAGAAGCGCAGGATGGGGTCGCTGCGCAGCTTATGCCAGGCGCCTGAGAGGGTCATCATGCCGTTGATCATGCCGCCCCAGCTTGGCGCCAGCAGTACCAGTGACATCACCATGCCCAGCGACTGAGCCCAGTCCGGCAGCGCGGTGTAGTGCAGGTGGTGAGGGCCGGCCCAGATGTACACGGCGATCAGGGCCCAGAAGTGCACGATCGACAAGCGATAGGAGTAAACCGGACGGCCAGCCTGCTTGGGTACGAAGTAGTACATCATCCCCAAGAAGCCTGCAGTCAGGAAGAAGCCCACGGCGTTGTGACCGTACCACCATTGCACCATGGCATCGGTTGCGCCCG
>NKIE01000388.1 GCA_002256055.1 Pseudomonas sp. PGPPP3
GTTGGTTGGTCTTCAGACCGAGCAGGCGCTTGTGGTGTTGGCCGTGGTCTTCTTTGGTTTTGGCGGTCAGTTCAAACAGCAACTGGCCGTTGTCCTGCTGGTGGTTGGACAGCAGCTCGTGCTGTTCATTGACCTTGGCCAGGCGCAGATTGAGCACGTGCTGGCTGTTTTGCAGCAGGGCCAGCACCTGGTTGACCACGCGTTCTTCCAGCAGGCGTTCCTTCTGCGCCACGATGCGTTCGCACAGCAGGGTTTCCAGGCCGGCCAGCTGGCTGCGGTCGAGCAACTCCTGGTCCTTGCGCACCTTGGCCAGCAGGGCTTGCTTGGCCGAGATCGGCAGGACGTTGTCGCGGCTGATGCCCAGTTGCTTGGCCGTGGCGCTGCGGATTTTTTCGATGGCGTGCTGAACGAAGGTTTCGCCGGCCAGGTCATCCCAGAGCACGTCGATTTTGTTCAGGGCGGCAAACAGGCAGATGGGGTTTTCGTCGTCGAGCTGGCGAATATGTTGCTGCCATACCGCCATATCGCTGGCTGTCACGCCGGTATCGGCGCTGAGCAGGAAGATCACCGCCTGGGCGCTGGGCAGCATCGACAAGGTCAGTTCCGGCTCGCTACCCAGAGCATTCAGGCCGGGGGTGTCGAGGATGCGCAGGCCCTGGCGCAGCAAGGGGTGGTCAAAGTTGACGATGGCATGGCGCCAGGCCGGCACCAACACGATGCCTGGTTTGCCGGCGCTTTCCAGCATGTCCGGGTGGAAGCCCAGCTGGATGGCCTGTTCCACTGGCATTGGCTTGGTCTTGGCTACCTGGGTGAACGCCTGGACCATGTTCTCCGGGTCGCTGAGATCCAGAGGAATATTCACCCAGTGCCGTGGAATACGCTTGAACTGCGCCACGCTGGCTTCGGCTGCACGTGTTTCGATCGGCAACAGGCGGATATAGGAGTGTTCCGAGCGCGGGTCGAAGAACAGCTCGGTGGGGCACATGGTGGTACGGCCAGCCTGGGACGGCAGCATGCGTTGGCCATATTCGGAGAAGAACAGGCTGTTGATCAGTTCGGTCTTACCACGCGAATACTCGCCAACAAAGGCCAGGGTGATGTGGTCCGTGCGCAGCAGCTTGAGGGCACGCTCCAGCTTGGCCTCAACGGCGTCGGAATTGAGACGGTTGTGGCTCAACCAGCTGCGATAGCGGGTGATCTCGCGCATCAATTCGCGCGTCCAGGCCACGTAGGCGGTGACCTGCTGACTGAGACGTTCCATGCTCATCCTGGCTCTCCGGGGGAAAGTGCATCCTGCAATGGTGGGCGAGTGTACGTGCACCAGGGCCATGGTGTCGTATTGATAGCACCCATTATGCTGAACGACGGCGTAGCGTCAAACGGCAAGCGCCATGCTCCCGCCTTAAGGTCGGTCAGGCTGACTGAGCGGTCAGTCCCGGCAGATCGGGCAGACGTTTGGGCTGCTGGATGCGTACGCGCTTTTGCCGGTTCAGCTCACCGCTGACCAAACTAACCTGGCTTTTTGCCACGCCGAAGGCGGCGCCGAGAAACGCCAGCAGATGGGCGTTGGCTTTGCCCTCCACCGGTGGCGCGGTGAGGCGGATTTTCAGCCGCTCACCGTGCAGTCCGGCAAATTCGTCCTTGCTGGCCTTGGGCTGCAGGTGACAGTCGAGGATCAGGTCCGCGCCGTCCCAGCGATACCAGGCCGCACCCATCAGAGGAAGGGGCTGAGCATGGCCGGCATGCCGGTCATGGCTGCCAGGTTGCCGATGACGAAGCGGTCCACCAGGTTCAGTGCGATAAACGCAAAGATTGGCGACAGGTCCAGCCCGCCGAGGTTCGGCAGCAGCTTGCGAAACGGCGCCAGCAGTGGCTCACAGAGCTGATTGACCAGTTGCGCGCCTGGGTTGTAGCTGCCAGGAGCGACCCAGGAGAGGATCACGCTGACGATCAGGGCGAAGAAGAACACCTTGAAGAACAGCGAGGTCACGCCAATCAGCGACCAGACCAGCAACTGCGGGATGACGCTGACCGGGTTGAAGCCCATCAGGCTCAGCGTCACGACCATCAGCAGCAGTTGCACCAGTACGGCCAGCACCAGGGAGGCGGTGTCCAGCCCGGCAATGCTGGGGATCAGGCGGCGCAGCGGCTTGAGCAACGGTTGGGTGGCCTTGACGGTGAACTGGCTGAGCGGGTTGTAGAAGTCCGCGCGGACCAGTTGCAGGATAAAACGCAGCAGCACGATCAGCAGGTACAGGCTGCCGAGGGTCTGGATGATATAGATGAGGGCTTCGACTAATCCGGACATGATTATTCCTTACTTTCCCAGTTGTTCTGCGAGTTCGGCCGAGCGTTTGGCGGCGGCGCTCAGTGCCTGCTCGACCAGCTCGGTAAAGCCGCCGGCCTGGAAGGTTTTGATCGCGGCTTCGGTGGTGCCATTCGGTGAGGTGACGCGGCGACGCAGTTCGGCGGCATCGACGTCACTGGCCACGGCCATATGGGCGGCGCCCAGCGCAGTCTGCAGGGTCAGCTGGGCGGCGATGGCCTTGGGCAGGCCCAACTGCTCACCGGCGGCGGTCATGGCCTCAATCAGCAGGAAGAAATACGCCGGGCCGCTGCCGGAAACGGCCGTCACCGCGTCGATCTGCTGTTCGTTCTCCAGCCACAGGGCCATGCCGACGGCGGCCAGCAGTTGTTCGGCCAGCTCACGTTGGGCCGGGTTGACCTCGGCGTTGGCATACAGACCGCTGATGCCCTGACGCAGCAGTGCCGGGGTGTTAGGCATGCAGCGCACGATGGGGCGAGCGCCCAGCCAGTTGCCCAGGCTGGCGCAACTGATGCCGGCGGCGATGGAGACCAGCAGTTGCCCGTCCTGCAGGCTGGGGGCCAAGGCCAGGCACACGTCTTTAAGCACCTGCGGTTTGGTGGCGAGGACGATCACGTCTGCGTCAAGAATGGCCTCGGCGTTATCGGCAAACAGCGCAATACCTTGTTCGCCGGCAATCTTCGCCCGTTGCTCGGCGCCGGGATCGCTGGCGCGGATATGACTGGCCGGAATGCCTTGGGCGAGCAAGCCGCCGATCAGGCTGGCGGCCATGTTGCCGGCGCCAATAAAGGCGATACGGGGGTGGCTCATGTGCGGCTTCCTTTTAGGTTCAATTCAGGCGCTCGGGTAATCACGGGCGCCAAACAGGGCAGTGCCGATGCGGACCCAGGTCGCCCCTTCGGCGATGGCGGCGTCCAGGTCATGGCTCATGCCCATGGACAGGGTGTCGAGAGGCAGCGGCAAACCATCGCGCAATTCGCGCAGGCGGGCAAAGGCCACCCGTTGTGCTGCAACGTCGTCGGTCGGCTCGGGGATCGCCATCAAGCCACGCAAGCGCAGGTTGGGCAATTGGCTCACGGCCTGGAC
>NKIE01000389.1:0-1340 GCA_002256055.1 Pseudomonas sp. PGPPP3
CCAGCGAAGAAGACATCGCCCGCGCCTTTAAAGAATATGGCGAAGAGCGCTTCGCCAAGCGCATGGCGCGCGCCGTGGTGTTGCGCCGTGCCGAGCAGCCGTTTAACCGTACCGCTGACCTGGCCCAGGTGCTGACTGTGGCCAACCCGGCCTGGGAAAAGGGCAAGAACCCGGCGACCCGTGCATTCCAGGGCTTGCGCATCCAGATCAACAACGAACTGGGTGATCTGGAGCGCGGTCTGGAAGCGGCCATGGACGCCCTGGAAATCGGCGGTCGTCTGTCGGTCATCAGCTTTCACTCGCTGGAAGACCGCATCGTCAAACAGTTCATGCGTCGTCATGTGAAGGGTGAAGCCGATAACTTACCGCGCGACTTGCCGGTGCGTCTGGCGCCGTTCGTGCCGCGCCTGAAACTGATCGGTAAGCCGCAATACGCCGGCGACGCTGAACTCAAGGCCAACCCTCGTTCGCGCAGCGCCGTGCTGCGTGTCGCCGAGAAGTTGCGTTGAGTCGCCTATACGCCAAACCTATGCCAGCCGGCAGCTTATTGCTGCTGCTGTTGTTTCTGGCCGTCTTGTTGTCGGCCATCGGTGTGTCTTACAGCGCCCACTGGAACCGCCAACTGCTTAACAGCTTGTATGCCGAGCTTAGTGTGCGTGATAAGGCGCAGGCTGAGTGGGGGCGCCTGATCCTTGAGCAGAGCACTTGGACCGCCCACAACCGCATCGAATCTATGGCCGCCGAGCGCCTGCACATGCGCATCCCGGATGCCGCCGAAGTACAGATGGTGGCGCCATGATGAAGCTGGAAGGCGCGCTCTATCCCTGGCGTTTTCGCTTGGATCTGGTGTTGCTGGCGCTGATGACTGGAGCGATTGTCTGGCGCATCGTCGACTTGCAGGTGATCGATCATGACTTCCTGCAGGGCCAGGGCGATGCCCGCAGCGTGCGACATATTCCAATCCCTGCGCACCGCGGCCTGATTACTGATCGCAATGGCGAGCCGCTGGCGGTCAGTACTCCGGTCACCACCCTGTGGGCCAATGGCAAAGAGTTGCAGGCCGGACGTGGTCAGTGGCCGGCGCTGGCCGCAGCCTTGGGGCAGGAGTCGAAAAGCTTTGCCCTGCGTCTGGAGCAGAATGCCAAGCGTGAGTTTATGTACCTGGTGCGTGGCCTGACCCCGGAGCAGGGCCAGGCTGTGCTCGATCTCAAAGTGCCGGGTGTCTACGCCATTGAGGAGTTTCGCCGTTTCTACCCAGCGGGCGAAGTCACGGCGCACGTGGTTGGCTTTACCGACATTGATGACCACGGCCGTGAGGGCGTGGAACTGGCGTTTGATGA
>NKIE01000389.1:1350-3412 GCA_002256055.1 Pseudomonas sp. PGPPP3
GATGACTGGCTCGGCGGTGTGCCAGGCAAGCGTCAGGTCCTCAAGGATCGCCGCGGTCGGCTGATCAAGGACGTGCAAGTGTCGCAGAACGCCAAGGCCGGCAAGGCCTTGGCGTTGTCGATTGACCTGCGTTTGCAATACCTGGCTCACCGCGAGCTGCGTAATGCCCTCACCGAATTCGGCGCCAAGGCCGGTAGCCTGGTGATGCTCGATGTGCAGACCGGCGAAGTGCTGGCCATGGTCAATCACCCCACTTATAACCCCAACAACCGGCGCAACCTACAGCCGGCGATGATGCGCAATCGCGCCATGATCGACGTGTTCGAGCCAGGTTCGACGGTCAAGCCGGTTACTATCAGTGCAGCCCTGCAAACTGGGCGCTGGACGCCGACCGACAAGGTCGACGTGTATCCAGGCACCCTGCAGATCGGCAAGTACACCATTCGCGACGTCTCCAAGAATGAGGGCGTGCTGGATCTCACTGGCATCCTGATCAAGTCCAGTAACGTCGGGGTCAGCAAGATCGCCTTTGATATCGGCGCCGAGTCGGTCTACAGCCTGATGCAGCAAGTCGGTCTCGGTCAGGACACTGGCCTGGGCTTCCCAGGTGAACGCGTCGGCAACCTGCCTAATCACCGCATCTGGCCAAAGGCCGAAACCGCGACCCTGGCCTACGGCTACGGCCTGTCGGTAACTGCCATCCAGCTGGCTCACGCCTACGCGACCCTGGCCAACGATGGCCGCAGCCTGCCACTGACCATGACCCGCGCCGATAGCCGTGGCGCTGCCGGTGCCCAGGCCATTCCCGAAGACGTCGCCATTACCGTGCAGGGCATGTTGCAGCAAGTGGTCGAAGCGCCTGGTGGCGTGTTTCGCGCCAAGGTGCCGGCGTATCACGTGGCGGGCAAGAGCGGCACCGCGCGTAAGGCTACCGTGGGCAGCAAGGGCTACACGCAAAATGCTTACCGCTCGTTGTTTGCCGGTTTTGCTCCGGTCAACAACCCGCGCATCGCCATGGTGGTGGTCATCGATGAGCCCAGCACTGGCGCCTATTACGGCGGTCTGATTTCTGCGCCGGTGTTCGGCAAGGTCATGGCTGGTGCTCTGCGCTTGATGAACATTGCTCCCGACAATCTGCCCCCAGTTGTGGCGCCTGTTGCGCCGCAGGCCGTGGCGCAGACCCCAGGCAAAGGAGGGCGAACCTAATGCCCATGCCGCTCAATCAATTGTTGCCGGAAGCCGGCAGCTCAATCTTGATTCGTGAACTGACCCTGGACAGCCGTAAGGTGCGTCCGGGTGATCTGTTTCTGGCTGTACCGGGCACCGCCCAGGATGGCCGCGATCACATTGCCGATGCCATCGCCCGTGGCGCCGCCGCCGTGGCCTATGAAGCCGCCGGCGCACCGCAGATGCACGACAGCGCGGCTGCCTTGCTGCCGATGCACGGCCTGGCTGCGCAGTTGTCGGCGATTGCCGGGCGTTTTTATGGCGAGCCAAGCCGCGCACTGCGTCTGGTTGGCGTGACCGGCACCAATGGCAAGACCAGCGTTAGCCAGTTGCTCGCTCAAGCATTGGAGTTGCTAGGCGAGCGCTGCGGCATCGTCGGTACCCTTGGCAGTGGCTTTCATAACGAGCTGGTGCAGGGCCGTCACACCACCCCCGATCCAATCGGTGTTCAGGCACTGCTGGCTGAGCTGAAAGGCGCAGGCGCCAAAGCCGTGGCGATGGAAGTGTCGTCCCATGGCCTGGACCAGGGCCGGGTGGCAGCGCTGAATTTTGATGTGGCGGTGTTCACCAACCTGTCCCGTGATCATCTCGATTACCACGGCAGCATGGAGGCCTACGCCGCCGCGAAAAGCACGTTGTTCAGCTGGCCTGAATTGCGTTGCCGGGTGCTCAATCTGGATGACGCCCTGGGTCGCGAGCTGGCCGCTGCCAGCGCACCTTCGCGGCTGATCAGCTACAGCCTGGAAGATGCTTCCGCTTACCTGTATTGCCGCTCGGCGGACTTCGATGACAGCGGCGTGCGCGCCGATATCGTCACTCCGCAAGGCGAAGGCCG
>NKIE01000390.1:0-648 GCA_002256055.1 Pseudomonas sp. PGPPP3
TTGAAGTTCTTCGGGGCGTAGTACTTGGACAGATGCTCTTCCCACATTTTCGTGGCAGGAAAGCGGGCATCCACCCATTCCATGAATTTGCTCATCAGGCTTTCTCCTGGTCCACGCCGAGCACGATGACATCAGCCGACTCGTAAGAGTGCGGAGGTACCGGCAGGTTCAAGGGAGCAGGCTGCGACTTGTATACGCGACCCGCGAGGTCATAACGGGAGCCGTGGCACGGGCAGAAATAGCCACCCACCCACTGCGCCCCCAGATCGGCTGGCGCCACTTCCGGACGGAAGGATGGCGAGCAACCCAAGTGCGTGCACAGACCAACCAGAACCAATATCTCAGGCTTGATCGAACGCGCTTCCGGATTTACATACTCCGGCTGCACCGATGCCTGCGAACTTGGGTCCGCCAGTTCTGCATTAATTTTCGGCAGGGCCTGTAGCATTTCCTCTGTCCGATTCAGGATAAATACCGGCTGACCGCGCCATTCAGCAACAATCTGCTGACCTGGTTCGATCTTGCTGATATTCACCTTCACCGGTGCACCTGCGGCTTTAGCCTTGGCACTCGGGAACCATGACCCCACGAACGGGCCCGCAGCACCCACCGCTCCTGCAGCGCCTACCACCGAAGTGGCCGCTACCA
>NKIE01000390.1:670-3401 GCA_002256055.1 Pseudomonas sp. PGPPP3
ATTGCTCATTCAGTCGTCTCCCATCAGCTTTGTGGCCTGTTGTTCAGGCCTCTACTAAGTAAATTTCGAGCCACGCAAAAAATTTGCCAGATGGTAAAGAAAAGCCCCATACATGACAAGGCAATAGCAGGATACAAAGTTGTCGAACACCTTACGCGCCGCGGCATACGGGCCTGCGGCAAGTTGCCGCAGCGCAAGTAAGCCGCCATAAAAAACGCCCAGTTCCGCAAGGAAACTGGGCGTCTTTTGGAGCGTAGCAGCGAATTAACGCTTCGAGTACTGCGGACGCTTACGCGCTTTACGCAGACCAACTTTCTTACGCTCAACTTCACGGGCGTCGCGAGTCACGAAGCCTGCCTTGCGCAGTGCAGGGCGCAGGGTCTCATCGTAATCCATCAGCGCGCGGGTGATGCCGTGGCGGATGGCGCCAGCTTGACCACTCACACCACCGCCAAGCACGGTGACGTAGATATCGAACTTCTCGACAGTCTCAGTCAGCTCAAGCGGCTGACGAACAACCATGCGAGCAGTTTCGCGACCGAAGAAGGTATCCAGGGTGCGGTTGTTGATAGAGATCTTGCCAGTACCCGGACGCAGGAAAACGCGTGCGGTTGCAGTCTTGCGACGGCCTGTGCCGTAATTTTGAGTCGCCGACATAATGAACTATTCCGTTAAATCTTCAGTTCTTGGGGCTGCTGAGCAGTGTGCGGGTGAACAGCGCCTGCATACACTTTCAGCTTACGGTACATGTCGCGACCCAGCGGGTTCTTCGGCAGCATGCCCTTAACCGCGGTCTCGATCACACGCTCAGGCGCCTTGGCGATCAACTTGTCGAAGCTGATCGATTTGATGCCACCCGGAAAACCGGAGTGAGAGTAGTACATCTTGTCAGTGGTCTTAGCGCCAGTAACACGAATCTGCTCAGCATTGATCACAACGATGTAGTCGCCGGTATCAACGTGCGGAGTGTACTCAGGCTTGTGCTTGCCGCGCAGACGGCTGGCAACTTCGGTGGCCAGACGACCCAGGGTCTGACCAGCAGCGTCGACGACGAACCAGTCGCGCTTTACTGTTTCCGGTTTAGCAGTAAAAGTTTTCATTCTTTATAGCCTCAGGGGCCGCCCTGATAAATAAGACGGCGGATCTTACTGAATAGTGCGTACTTTGACAAGTCAAAGGCAGCCGAAAACAGGCGCTATCGGGGGCTCGGGTCAGCGCGACCGTCATACGGCAAGATTCTTCGGCAAGCGGCGCATCACTTCCACTGCAGAAAGAGGTGCGCAATTATGCAGATTATCGAAATAATTTCAACACGATTTTGCCGACACGCCCTAGCAACAACCGTAACGGCACACACAAAAGCTGCGCGACAGACTCCGAATTGAACCCAAGCCGCAGAACAAGCAGCCCGACGCTAAACGCCGGACCGCGAATTACCCGCCTGCAAGCCACCCACTACAGCGAACGAGCAATGATTTCCTTCATGATCTCGTTAGTACCGGCATAAATGCGCTGCACCCGCGCATCTGCCCAGGCACGGGCTACGGGGTACTCCCACATGTAGCCATAACCACCATGCAGCTGTACGCACTCATCCAGCACCTTGCACTGCAGGTCAGTGCCCCAGTACTTGAGCATCGCTGCAGTCGGCACATCCAGCTTGCCTTGCAAATGCAGCTCCAGGCACTTATCCAGGAATACCCGGCCGATTTGCACCTCAGTAGCGATTTCCGCGAGCTTGAAGCGGGTGTTCTGGAAGTCCGCTACCGCCTTGCCGAACGCCTTGCGTTCACGGGTATATTCCAGAGTCCAACCCAATGCCGCCTCAGCCGAAGCCAGAGCACCGATACCTACGGTCAAGCGCTCCTGAGGCAACTCCTGCATCAGATAGGCGAAACCCATACCGGCCTGCCCCAGCAGATTCTCCTTGGGCACGCGCACATCCTGAAAGAACAGCTCGGACGTGTCCTGCGCCTTCATGCCGACCTTCTCCAGACGCTTGCCCTTGGCAAAGCCTGGCGTGCCCGCCTCCACTAGAAACAGACTGGTGCCCTTGGCGCCAGCTTTGGGGTCGGTCTTGGCCACCACAATCACCAAGTCAGCCAGATAGCCATTGGTGATAAAGGTCTTGGAGCCATTGATCACATACTCATCGCCATCCAACACAGCAGTGGTTTTCACCCCTTGCAGATCGGAACCCGCGCCCGGCTCGGTCATGGCAATGGCGGTGACCATCTCACCCGACACCAGCTTGGGCAGGTACTTGTGCTTAAGCGCCTCGGAACCGTAATGCAGGATATAAGGCGCGACGATGTCGGAGTGCAGGGAAAAGCCAATACCAGTCAGCCCCAGGCGACCAATCTCCTCAATCACCACCGTACTGTAGAGAAAGTCCGCAGCCATACCGCCGTACTCCTCGGGAATATGCGAGCACAGCATCCCGGCCTCACCAGCCTTATTCCAAAGCTGACGATCGACATGCCCGTCTTTTTCCCACTGCGCATGGAACGGCACGGCTTCCTGCTCAAGAAACTTGCGCACGCTGTCGCGGAAGAGTTCGTGATCGGAGCTGAAGAGTGTTCTTGGAATCATGACGGCACCTGAAAAACGCGACGGAGGACAAAATTTGCCAAGGCATGACTGTAGGACAGTCCGACCAACAACCACACTGGACACATCCGCCAAAAAATAAGACGATCCAGCCGTATATTGACCCTTTACCCCTAAATAA
>NKIE01000391.1 GCA_002256055.1 Pseudomonas sp. PGPPP3
CGGGCCGCCGGAGACGAAGATCACCGGGATGTTCAGGCGCAGGGAGGCCATCAGCATGCCGGGGGTGATTTTGTCGCAGTTGCTGATGCAGACGATGGCGTCGGCGCAGTGGGCGTTGACCATGTACTCCACGGAGTCGGCGATGATCTCGCGGCTCGGCAGCGAATAGAGCATGCCGTCGTGGCCCATGGCGATGCCGTCATCGACGGCGATGGTGTTGAATTCTTTGGCCACGCCGCCGTGCTTTTCGATCTCGCGGGCGACCAGTTGACCCATGTCCTTCAGGTGCACGTGGCCGGGCACGAACTGGGTAAAGGAGTTGGCGATAGCAATGATCGGCTTCTTGAAGTCCTCGTCCTTCATCCCGGTGGCACGCCACAGGGCACGGGCACCGGCCATGTTGCGGCCGTGGGTGGAGGTTTTCGAGCGATAGTCAGGCATGGCGGCGTTCTCGGAGATCAGACGGTCACGAAAAGGTCAGGATACCCGATCTGCCACCTGGGGCGGCAGAGCGGTCATCGGCAGCGGGCGAGTGGTTCGCGCCCGCTGCTGGCATTTAGCTGTTGGGCAGCAAACGGCAGGTAAGGCTCTTGATATAGCGGGTTTCCGGAATGGCCGGATGTACCGGGTGGTCCGGGCCCTGGCCGCCGCGTTCGAGCAGCTGGATGTTGCGGTCCAGATGGCGGGCGCTGGTCAGCAGGATGTTCTGCAAGTCGTCTTCCGGCAGGTGCATGGAGCAGCTGGCGCTGATCAGGATGCCGTCCTTGTTAAGCAGGCGCATGGCCTGTTCGTTGAGGCGACGGTAGGCGGCTTCGCCGTTTTTCAGGTCTTTCTTGCGCTTAATAAAGGCAGGTGGGTCGGCCACGATCACGTCGAAGCGCTCTTCCGAGGCCTTGAGCTGCTTGAGGGCTTCGAACACGTCGCCTTCGACGCAGGCGACCTTGTCGGTCAGGCCGTTGAGGGCGGCGTTACGCTCGACACCGTCAAGGGCGAAGCCTGAGGCGTCTACGCACATCACATCGCTGGCGCCAAACGCCGCGGCTTGCACGCCCCAGCCGCCGATGTAGCTGAACAGGTCGAGTACGCGCTTGCCTTTGACATAGGGCGCCAGGCGCGCGCGGTTCATGCGGTGGTCGTAGAACCAGCCGGTCTTCTGGCCTTGCATGACCGGGGCTTCGAACTTGACGCCGTTCTCTTCTAGGGCGACCCACTCTGGCACCAGGCCGAAGGCGGTTTCCACGTAGCGGTTAAGGCCTTCGGCGTCACGGGCGGCGGAGTCGTTCTTGAGCAGGATGCCGCTGGGCTTGCACACCTGGATCAGGGCGGCGAGGACATCGTCCTTGTGCTTCTCCATGGTTGCCGAAGCCAGCTGCACCACCAAAATGTCGCCGAAACGGTCGACCACCAGGCCCGGCAGCAGGTCGGAGTCGCCGTACACCAGGCGGTAGAACGGCTTGTCGAGCAGGCGCTCGCGCAGGCTCAGGGCCACATTGATGCGGTGCACCAGCAGGGATTTGTCCAGCACGTGCTTGACGTCGCGCGACAGCAGGCGGGCGCAGATCAGGTTGTTGGGGCTGAGGGCGACCACGCCCAGAGGCTTGCCGCCGGCGGCTTCGAGGATTGCCTGGTCGCCGCTGGCGAAGGCGTTCAGTGGGGTGACGGCGACATCGACTTCGTTGCTGAACACCCACAGGTGGCCGGCGCGCAGGCGACGATCGGCATTGGCTTTAAGGCGCAGGCTGGGCAGGGACATGACGTCGCTCTCTGAAAAAAGAGCGCGATTATAGCGCAGGGTAAATTCGTCCGCTGGTTACAGCTCGTTACAGCCAAATTGTGCGGAAAGTCGCTAAACTGCATCCACCTCACAAATTGCCGATGTAATGCTCATGGCCGTCGAACTCACCACCGAACAGATTCAGCAGGCCTTATTGGGCATCAGTGTGCCGCCGCAGCCGCAGATCATGGTTGATCTGCAGATGGAGCAGTACATGCCGGAGCCCGACCTGGGCGCCATCGCCAAGCTGATCAGTCATGATCCTGGGTTGTCGGGGGCACTGCTGAAGATTGTCAATTCGCCCTATTTTGGCCTGACTAATCGCATTGTCTCGATCCAGCAGGCGGTCAATCTGCTCGGCTGTAACACGGTGATCAACCTGATCAACGCCCAGTCGATCAAAGGCGAGATGAGCGACGAAACCATCGTCACCCTCAACCGCTTCTGGGATACCGCCCAGGATGTGGCCATGACCTGCCTGACCCTGGCTAAGCGCATCGGCTATCAGCCCGCCGACGAGGCCTATGCATTGGGCCTGTTCCACAACTGCGGCATCCCGCTGATGCTCAAGCGCTTCCCTGAGTACATGGGGGTGCTGGAGCAAGCTTATGCCTGTACCACCGACGATGTGCGGGTGGTAGATGGTGAGAATGATCGCCTCAACACCAACCACGCGGTGGTGGGCTACTACGTGGCCAAGTCGTGGAACCTGCCCAAACACCTGTGTGAGGCGATTGCCAATCACCACAACGTGCAGACCGTGTTCAACGAGGACTCCAGCCGTAACAGCCAGTTGAAGACCCTGTTGGCGATTCTGAAAATGGCCGAAAACATCTGCGCCTGCTACCGCACGCTCGGCCAGCAGGAGCATGATTTCGAGTGGGCTGGGATTGAAAACACCATTCTCGAGTACGTCGGCTTTTCTGAGTACGACTTCCAGATACTCAAAGAAACCATTCGCGACCTGGACATTCGCTGAGTCGTCGCCCCTCGCTGGTGCGGGTGCTTCCTGCTAAGTTGCCCGCCTGCGAGTTGTCTGAGGTTGGGCCCGTTGTATGCCTGAATTACCTGAAGTCGAAACCACCTGTCGCGGCATTGCCCCTTATCTGCAGGGGCAGCGCGTCAGCCGGGTGATCGTGCGCGAGCGGCGCTTGCGCTGGCCGATCCCCGAGGACCTGGATGTACGTCTGTCCGGCCAGCGCATCGAGGCTGTTGAGCGGCGCGCCAAATACCTGCTGATCAAAGCCGAGGCGGGCACCTTGATCGCTCATCTGGGTATGTCCGGTAGCTTGCGTCTGGTGCCTGCCAATACCCCTGCGGCTAAGCATGAACATGTGGATATCGTCCTAGAGTCGGGGCTGGCGCTGCGCTATACCGATCCGCGCCGCTTCGGTGCCATGCTCTGGAGCGACGATCCGCTCAATCACGAGTTGCTGCGCAAGTTGGGGCCGGAGCCGCTGACCGATCTGTTTGATGGCGAGCGCTTGTATCAGCTGTCCCGTGGCAAAAGCATGGCGGTAAAACCCTTCATCATGGATAACGCCGTGGTGGTCGGGGTCGGCAACATCTACGCCAGCGAATCGCTGTTCGCTGCTGGTATCGACCCGCGCCGCGCGGCAGGTTC
>NKIE01000392.1:0-348 GCA_002256055.1 Pseudomonas sp. PGPPP3
CCCCGGCTGAGACATGCCAATGGCGATTTCAGGCAGACCCTCGAGGCTTTGCTCTCAAAGATCCATGGCTGACCTCGAAATCAACATCCTGACCTCGCAGTCGGGCAGCGTCGTCGCGCCGGCCGGGTGTGGCAAGACGCAGCTAATCGCCGACTCGCTGCAAGCCATGGAGTCAGGTCGGCCGGCTCTGGTGCTCACACACACGAATGCTGGGCGCGGCGCGCTGGAGCAGCGCCTTCGGCGCGCCAAGGTGCCGGCGAGCGCATTTCGCGTCGCGACGTTGGACAGCTGGGCGATCCGACTGGGTCAGCACTTTCCGGCCCGTACCGGCTTGGCAAGCAAGGTTCT
>NKIE01000392.1:358-3375 GCA_002256055.1 Pseudomonas sp. PGPPP3
TCTCCGCGTTGAGCGAGCCAGCAGCGACTATCCCGCCATCCGCAAGGCGACGGTAAAGCTCCTCCAGGCAAAACACCTCGACGCGCCGTTGCGGGCGACGTACTCACGGGTGCTTATTGATGAATACCAAGACTGCGACATGGATCAGCATGCGCTCGCGGTGGCACTTTCGCGAGTGCTTCCGGTCACGGTCTTGGGCGATCCTCTACAGGCCATATTCGACTTCAGCGGACCAACCGTTAAGTGGAAGACCGACGTGCTGCCTGCGTTCCCTTCGCTGGGCCGACTCGCGACGCCCTGGCGATGGCACAACGGCAAGGCGACCGACCTCGGCGAATGGCTGCTGGGCGTGCGGGCGTCGTTGGTTAAGAGGATTCCTATCGACCTTGCTAAGGCTCCTGAGGACGTTGTCTGGGTTCAGCTCTCCAACGACGAAGCCGAAGCGCATGTGCAGCGGATGAAGGCAGCCCAGTTCAAGGCGCCGGGTTCCAAGGGCTCTGTCGTCATCATCGTCGACAGTGCAAACAAGCGGGCGCAGCTCGATGCCGCGATCAGGACGCCGGGAGCCCTTATGGTCGAAGCCCTCGAGCTCAAGGACTTCATCGAATTTGCCCGAGGCTTCGACCCTGTCCATTCGGCCTCTCTCGACCGACTGGTGGGATTCGCGTCCGAAATGATGACGGGATTATCCGCAGCGCAACTGCTCAAGCGCGTGGCATCACATTCAACTAACCGCGCTAAGACGGAGGCAACGCCCATCGAGACCGCAGCACTGGCGTTCTCCACCAAGCGCGACTTTTCAAGCGCGGCACGCACTTTGAATGACTTCCGGGCCGCCGCCGACGTTCGCATCTTCAGGCCAGAAGTGTTCAGGCTCTGCGTCAACGCCTTGGAGTCCGCGCATCGAAGCGGGGCGTTCTTGGAAGAGGCCATCCGGGCCCGTGAACGGAATCGTCATCTGCCCAGGTCGGTTCCGCGTCGCGCAGTTGGAAGCACGCTGCTTCTGAAAGGACTCGAAGCAGACGTCGCTGTTGTCCTCGAACCGCACAGACTGAATCGGCGACATCTGTACGTAGCAATGACCCGCGGTAGCAAGAAGCTCGTCATTTGCTCACCAACGGCTGTTCTGACGCCAAAGGATTAGCCGCCCTGCGTCGGGGGTCTTCGGGATACGGCCCGTAGCGACACCAGTCAGCGTGATAAGCCATAGCAAAGCGTCAGGTCACGGGTTGCCTGTTTCGAACCTAGACTGACTGCTATGGGTTGATTCGAGTCTGCCGGCCAGACAGGGACCGATCGGTCGCCCAGGTCCAACAGGGTTGCACCGCAGGTGGCCGCTGTACATCGCTTCGCTGACATTGACTGCACCACCGGCCGGCTGGCTGACCGGCGGCTTGTTGGCGATCAGCGTGAGTTCGCCCCGCAAGAGCGACCGGCAGCAACCGCTGCAGATCTGCCGTTCAAGTGCACCGTTGGATTGGTGCGGCTGTCGATAATACTTCCATGAACTTGTGCTACGAAGAGGTGCCGGAAGTCGGCCACTGGATATCGAGCACTTGCCGCGTTCGGGAAGTCGCGCAATTGACCGATGCATTCTTGCCGCAGTTCGACGAGATCACGTCCATACGTCGGAGCGTGGATGGTTCGGCGCGGCCGGGACTGCCGTCAATGTTTTGGGCAGGTGCCTGCAACCCGGCGGGGCTCATCGTGGCACCTGCCAATGCCTACCGCCGAATGGCCATCAGCTTCCTGCGGTTATTGGTCGGTCCGGCAGGGGCAATGCGTTGATTGCATCGACGGCCACAAAGCACGAGCGGCCTGCAGCTAGGTCCCGGCTGCTCGCGCGCGAGCACTTCGCCTTCTACCGGGCCTTGCTCGAAGGTGTTTCGCTGGAGGCGGTTTGGGACCGGTACATGGCCGTCGAGGGGCAGCACACCGATTTGCGGCTGGTGCCGGCCACCATCTCATGGATTCGCTCCGAACTGGCGGCCGCCGCCAGGCGCGAGGAGCGCCCGGGAACGGCCAGGCTGCTGCGGCTGGACGCGCAACGCCTAGTGCGAGAGACGCTGGTGCTGCCGAGCCTCGCACAGTTCGCCGAGGAAGCTGGCCTCGAAGATGAGCGTGAGGCTGACCAGATCGAAGCCTTCGAGGCGCGATACGGGGCGGCGAACGCCCGAACCCGTCGGCGCCTGCGGCTACTGCAGCGCCAATTGGCTGCGCTGCACTGGCTGGAGTCCGTTGTTGCACAGGACCCCGCGCCTGGCGATGCAGTGTCGTCGTGGCTGAGGCCCGAGCTGGCCGCGTACCTGGCTCAAGCCGAGATCCACACGCTGGCTCAGCTGGTCGAACGCATCAACGGCATCGGCAAGAACTGGGCACGCAGCATCCGCGGTATCGGCCCTCTGAAGGCGGCAAGGATTGCAACCACGATCGGTGCGCACACGCAGGTGGCACGGGCAGCGCTGGGGCCTGACGCCTTGAGCAGGGTGGTGGCGCCGGCCACCGACATTCGACCGCTGGAGAAGCTGCTCGTGCCCGAGGACCTTAGTGGCCGCCATGGTCGCTTCAGGCGGCCTCGGGACCACTGCCTGATGCAGGCCGACACGGACCTCGATGCGGTGATGGCCTGGCTGCGGGCGAAGTCCAGGCCAGACCTGGCCAGGCCCGCTGCCGGGGGCGTTGCCGCACCTGCGGCCCAGGTGCATCAGGATTGGCTGGCCAGCCTGACGCACACCCAGCGGTCCTACCGCAAGGAGGCCGAGCGGTTCATGCTCTGGGCGATCGTGCACCGCCGCAAGCCGCTGTCGTCGATGACGGCTGAAGACTGCATCGAGTATGCGGGGTTCCTGGCGGACCCCCAGCCTCGGGCGCAGTGGTGCGGCCCACGGGCACGCGAGCGCTGGTCGCCGCTGTGGCGGCCCTTCGAAGGACCGCTGTCGGCTGCGGCGCGCCGGCAGGCGCTGTCCATCCTCAAGAACCTCTACGGCTTCTTGGTGGACCAGAACTACCTGATGGGC
>NKIE01000393.1 GCA_002256055.1 Pseudomonas sp. PGPPP3
CTGCGTGCCGGAAGTTGGCTACCACCACCGTGGTGCCGAGAAGATGGCCGAGCGTCAGTCCTGGCACAGCTTTATTCCCTACACCGACCGTATTGATTACCTCGGCGGGGTGATGAACAACCTGCCGTACGTGCTTGCAGTAGAGAAGTTGGCAGGCATCAAGGTGCCGCAGAAGGTCGATGTCATCCGTATCATGATGGCCGAGTTCTTCCGCATCACCAGCCACCTGCTGTTCCTCGGCACTTACATTCAAGACGTCGGCGCCATGACGCCGGTGTTCTTCACCTTCACCGACCGCCAGCGCGCCTACACCGTGATCGAAGCTATCACCGGCTTCCGCCTGCATCCGGCCTGGTACCGCATCGGTGGCGTCGCCCACGACCTGCCACGCGGCTGGGAAAAACTGGTCAAGGACTTCGTCGACTGGCTGCCCAAGCGCCTCGACGAGTACGAGAAAGCCGCCCTGCAGAACAGCATTCTGCGTGGCCGGACCATCGGCGTGGCTCAGTACAACACCAAGGAAGCCCTGGAGTGGGGTGTTACCGGTGCAGGTCTGCGCTCTACCGGCCTCGACTTCGACCTGCGCAAAGCGCGGCCGTACTCGGGCTACGAGAACTTCGAGTTCGAAGTGCCGTTGGCCGTCAATGGCGATGCCTATGACCGCTGCATGGTGCGCGTAGAAGAAATGCGCCAGAGCATCAAGATCATCGACCAGTGCATGAAGAACATGCCGGCCGGCGCCTATAAGGCGGATCACCCGCTGACCACTCCGCCGCCGAAAGAGCGCACGCTGCAGCACATCGAGACCTTGATCACGCACTTCCTACAGGTTTCCTGGGGGCCGGTGATGCCTGCCAACGAATCCTTCCAGATGATCGAGGCCACCAAGGGCATCAACAGTTATTACCTGACGAGCGACGGCGGCACCATGAGCTACCGTACCCGCATCCGCACCCCGAGTTTCCCCCACTTGCAGCAGATCCCTTCGGTGATTCGCGGCAGCATGGTGGCTGACCTGATTGCGTATCTGGGCAGTATCGATTTCGTTATGGCCGATGTGGACCGCTAATCATGAGCCAAAGCAGCCTGATCCAATCCGACCGTTTCGTCCTCAGTGAGGCTGAGCGTTCAGCCATCGAGCACGAACTGCATCACTATGAAGACTCACGCGCGGCCTCCATCGAAGCGCTGAAGATCGTGCAAAAGGCCCGTGGCTGGGTGCCAGATGGCGCCATTGCTGCCATCGGTGAGCTGATCGGTATCCCCGCCAGTGATGTCGAAGGCGTCGCCACGTTCTACAGCCAAATCTTCCGCCAGCCAGTCGGCCGCCACATCATCCGTGTCTGCGACAGCATGGTCTGCTATATCGGTGGTCATGAGTCGGTGGTTAGCAGCCTTCAGCAACAACTGGGCATTGGCTTGGGTGAAACCACCCAAGATGGCCGCTTCACACTGCTGCCGGTGTGCTGCCTGGGCAACTGCGACAAAGCGCCGGCACTGATGATTGACGATCACACCTTCGGTGATGTGCAACCTGCAGGCGTTGCCTCGCTGCTGGAGAACTACCCATGAGACTCAGCTCTTTTGGCCCAGCCAACAGCATTGCCCGCAGCGCCGAAACCCATCCACTGACTTGGCGTTTGCGTGAAGACGCAGCTCCAGTGTGGCTCGCTGAATACCAGGCCAAGGACGGCTACAGCGCCGCCCGCAAGGCCTTGGCGCAGATGAGTCAGGATGAAATCGTGCAGACCGTTAAAGACTCGGGCCTCAAAGGCCGCGGCGGCGCTGGCTTCCCCACCGGGGTGAAGTGGGGCCTGATGCCCAAGGACGACGCGCAGAACATCCGTTACCTGTTGTGTAACGCGGATGAGATGGAGCCCAACACCTGGAAAGACCGCATGCTCATGGAGCAGCAGCCGCACCTGCTGATCGAAGGCATGTTAATCAGCGCGCGCGCACTCAAGGCTTATCGCGGCTACATCTTCCTGCGCGGCGAATACGTCGATGCTGCTACCAACCTCAATCGCGCCATTGATGAAGCCAAGGCCGCCGGCCTGCTGGGCAAAAACATCCTCGGCAGCGGTTTTGATTTCGAGCTGTTCGTGCACACCGGTGCCGGGCGCTACATCTGCGGTGAAGAAACCGCGCTGATCAACTCCCTGGAAGGCCGTCGCGCCAACCCGCGCTCCAAGCCGCCCTTCCCCGCCGCCGTTGGCGTATGGGGTAAGCCAACCTGCGTGAACAACGTCGAAACCCTGTGCAACGTGCCAGCCATCGTTGGCAATGGCGTCGACTGGTACAAATCCCTGGCCCGTGCTGGCAGTGAAGACATGGGCACCAAGCTCATGGGCTTCTCCGGCAAGGTGAAGAACCCCGGCCTGTGGGAACTGCCATTTGGCGTCCCCGCCCGCGAGCTGTTCGAAGACTACGCCGGCGGCATGCGCGATGGCTTCAAGCTCAAGTGCTGGCAACCCGGCGGGGCCGGTACCGGCTTCCTGCTGCCGGAACATCTGGATGCGCCGATGTTTGCCGCGGGTATCGCCAAAGTCGGCACTCGTATGGGTACCGGTCTGGCCATGGCAGTTGATGAGAGCATCAACATGGTCTCGCTGCTGCGCAATATGGAAGAGTTCTTTGCCCGCGAATCCTGCGGTTTCTGTACCCCTTGCCGCGATGGCCTGCCCTGGAGCGTGAAAACCCTGCGCGCCTTGGAGCGTGGCGTTGGTCAGGCGGGCGACATCGAAACCCTGGAGCAGCTGTGCAACAACCTCGGCCCTGGTAAGACTTTCTGCGCCCACGCCCCCGGAGCCATTGAGCCCCTGGGCAGCGCGATCAAGTACTTCCGCCACGAGTTCGAAGCCGGCGTTGCTGGGCAAAACAAGATAAACAAGCCGAAGCAACTGGTCGGCGCATAAGAGATTTGCAGCTTGGCGGCCTGCACAAGGCCACGACTGCGACCGTGATTCCATTAGCCACATCCGCCTTCGGGCGGAGAAAAGAAGAAAACTGAACCATGGCCACTATCCACGTAGACGGCAAAGCGTTCGAAGTTGACGGTGCAGACAACCTGCTACAGGCCTGTCTGTCACTGGGACTCGACATTCCGTATTTCTGCTGGCACCCCGCCCTCGGCAGCGTTGGCGCCTGTCGCCAGTGTGCGGTCAAGCAGTACACCGACGAAAACGACAAGCGCGGTCGTCTGGTGATGTCCTGCATGACGCCGGCCACCGACAACAGCTGGATCGCCATCGACGACGAGGAAGCCAAAGCCTTCCGCGCCAGCGTGGTCGAGTGGCTGATGACCAACCACCCGCACGACTGCCCGGTGTGTGAAGAAGGCGGCCACTGCCACCTCCAAGACATGACCGTGATGAC
>NKIE01000394.1 GCA_002256055.1 Pseudomonas sp. PGPPP3
AGCCTTCATCCGCCCATGAGTTACCCCGAACACCCCACCTCGATGACCGCGCGCCTGGCCACCTTTGCCCAGCGCCTGGGCTTTACTGGCCGTGCCAACCGCCAGATTCTCGACCGCGCTAGCACCCTGCGCCTGCCGTTCCAGGCGCTGCCACCTGCAGCCCAGAGCATCTTGTGGCAAGCCGCACCGCCACTGCACCGCCTGGTGGAGCTGCCACGGGACGCACTGTCTGGCCCAGTACAGGAAGACAAGGCACAAGCCCATGCTGTGCTGGCCCGTTTGGTGGAACAACGACATGAGTTGCTTGAAACCTTCGATCTGCGGCAGATCAACGGCCTGTGCTGTGGCGGCGACGCGCTTGCGCCGTACGCCAGCCTGGAGGAGTTTGCCAGCAGCACTGCCTGTAAAGGCATTCGCATCATCAGTTACAAGGACTTCCTCAAAACCATCAGCCAGGCCCTACCGCGCTTTCTCGCCGGTGAGCCGATTAGCCTGCGCCAGGCCAGCTGGCAAGGCGAACGCATCTACTGGAATGGTGACCAGCACATAGAGGCTTTTGCCTGCGCCATTACTTATGCGCGCCTGCGCGGCCTGGAAATCAGCCTACCCGCGGAGCTGACTCGCTACCGCCTCAACCCCGCCGGCATCGCCGAACTGCAACAGCGCTATCACATGCTAGCCATGCCCGTGCAGGCCTGGAGTGACCCAGCATTCATGGCCTTGCTGCTGGATAACGGCCTGCCCTATGCGCGCCTGTCCTTGCTGCGCACGCCGGGCGCACCGGAGTTCTTGCTGCTGCCCAAGGCCGACAGTGCAGCCATGGCCCTCGGTGAAGGTCTGCGCCTGGCAGGTGCTGCCGATGGCGTGAGCTACTTGCAAACGCTCACGCACTAAGTAGCAATCCCCTCTAGCTCGACACAACTGCCTAACCCAGAAAGCAACAACCCCCGCTAAAAGCGAGGGCTGTTGGGCTTAACGGCTAGATAACGGTCAGACAGTGCTCACCCCATGCTGGCTGCTTTGCGCCAGGTCAAACAGCTCACGACCGGCCACTGCATACATGGCGTAGTCGACGCTGGTAGCGGCGCGCAACTCGGCCAGCATGGCGCGCCAGCGAGCCACCAGATGAGCGTGCTGCTCCAGCCAAAGAGCCGTGCGTGCCTCTATATCCTCCGGTGCATCAACCATCTGCAACAGCGATACCGTGATCGCCCGCTGCTGCCAGTCCAGATCATCCCGGAAGGCTTCGCGCGCCAGGCCCTGCCAGTTGTTGTCCACCGGCAGGCTGGTGATCTGCTGCAAGTACCAGGTCAGATCCAGAGCACCACCGACAGCAAAGTAAGCACTGGCCACACGTGCCGGGTCCTGACCGGTCACGTCGGACGCTTCAATGATCGGCAACAAGGTGTAGAGGTGACTGGTACCCGCCACCACCCGCGCCAATGCCTCAGGCGTACCCGCCTCGACATAGCCTTGGAAGCGCGCCAGCCATTGCTCGCGCACCGGGCCATCGAGCAGCTCATCCAAACGTCCGGCCAAGGCCTCCACCCGTGGCGCGAAGTGCGCCACGTCGCGGGCGGCATCCAGCTCGGTGCGGCGATTGCGCAGGAACCAGCGCGTGGCACGACGCCCCAGACGCATCAATTCGTCCATCAAGGTCAGTTGCAGCTCAGCTGGCACCTGATAGTCGAGTGCCTCGATCTGTTGCCACCAGAGCGGCAGACGGAACACATCACGGACGACCACATAAGCGCCAGCCACATTGGCCGCGCTCATGCCGGTGGACTCCTTCATGCGCTGCACAAAGGTGATGCCCATGTGGTTGACCAGGTCGTTAGCAATCTGGGTGCTGACGATCTCGCGTTTGAGACGGTGACGGCCCATGGCCGCGGCAAACTTCGCCGTCAACAAGGCCGGGAAAGCCGTCTGCATGTCACGCGCTAGGTACTCATCGTCTGGCACCTGGGACTTCAGCAACGACTCCTTGAGGTCGATCTTGCTGTAGGAAATCAGCACTGCCAACTCGGCACGGGTCAGTGCCTGACCATTGGCAATGCGCTCGGCCAGCTGTTCATCGCTGGGCAGGAACTCCAGCGCCCGATCCAGCTTGCCGTCTGCCTCCAGCGCGGCCATCAGGCGCTTGTATTCGGCAATCCGCTCCCGCGCCCGACGCTGGGCCAGAGACAAGGCCTGGGTCTGTTTGTAGTTGTTGCCCAGCACCAGGCTGCCCACCGCATCGGTCATCTCAGCCAGCAGCTTGTTACGCTGCTTGCCGGTCATGTCTCCGGAGGCGACGATTTCATTGAGGAGAATCTTGATATTCACCTCGTGGTCGGAACAGTCCACGCCACCGGCGTTGTCGATAAAGTCGGTATTACCAGCACCGCCATTGAGGTTGTACTCGACCCGACCGAGCTGGGTCATGCCCAGGTTGCCACCCTCGCCCACCACCTTGGCGCGCAGTTCGCGACCATCGACACGCAAGGCGTCATTGGCCTTGTCCCCCACATCGGCATGGCTTTCCCGGCTGGACTTTACATAAGTGCCGATACCGCCGTTCCACAGCAGATCCACCGGCGCCTTGAGCAAGGCGTGAAGCAGTTCAGTGGGCGGCAGTTTGTCGGCATGGATATCGAAACGCGCCTGCATCTCGGGGCTGATCGGGATGCTCTTGGCGCTGCGCAGGAACAGACCACCGCCGGCCGAAATCAGACTGGCATCGTAATCAGCCCAGGATGAGCGCGGCAGGTCAAACAAGCGCTTGCGCTCGACAAAGCTCTTGGCCGCATCCGGATTTGGGTCGATAAAGATGTGCATATGGTTGAAGGCCGCGACCATCTGCAGCTTGTCCGACAACAGCAAGCCGTTACCGAACACGTCACCAGCCATGTCGCCGATGCCGATGACCGTGGTCAGGTCCTGCTGCACATCAATGCCCATCTCGCGGAAGTGACGCTGCACCGAAACCCAGCCGCCCTTGGCGGTAATACCCATGCCCTTGTGGTCATAGCCCGCCGAACCACCGGAAGCAAAGGCATCACCCAGCCAGAAGTCGTACTCGGCAGCAATGCCATTGGCGATGTCGGAGAAGGTCGCAGTGCCCTTGTCAGCGGCCACCACCAGATAAGGGTCGTCCTTGTCGTGGCGCACCACATTCAGCGGCGGTACCACTGCGCCTTCTTTAAGGTTGTCGGTAATGTCCAGCAAGCCACTGATAAAAATGCGGTAGCAAGCAATCGCCTCGGCCTGGATCTCGTCACGGGTGCCGCTGCTCGGCAGCCGCCGTGGAATGAAACCGCCCTTGGCGCCCATCGGCACGATCACCGCGTTCTTCACCTGCTGCGCCTTGACCAGGACCAGCACT
>NKIE01000395.1:0-2771 GCA_002256055.1 Pseudomonas sp. PGPPP3
CGTATCGACCGACTACGACACCTCTGATCGTCTGTACTTCGAGCCAGTAACCCTGGAAGACGTGCTGGAAATCGTCCGCGTTGAGCAGCCAAAGGGTGTGATCGTCCAGTACGGCGGCCAGACTCCGCTGAAACTGGCTCGTGCCTTGGAAGAGGCCGGTGTGCCAATCATTGGTACCTCGCCTGACGCCATCGACCGCGCCGAAGACCGTGAGCGCTTCCAGCAGATGGTTCAGCGCCTCAATCTGCGTCAGCCGGCTAACGTCACTGCTCGCAGTGAAGATGAAGCCCTGGCTGCTTCGAAGGCCATCGGCTACCCGTTGGTGGTGCGTCCATCCTACGTGCTGGGTGGTCGGGCGATGGAGATCGTCTACGAGGAAGAAGAGCTGCGTCGCTACATGCGTGAGGCTGTGAAGGTCTCCAACGACAGCCCGGTATTGCTGGATCACTTCCTCAACTGCGCCATTGAAGTGGACGTAGACGCGGTGTGCGATGGCGAGCAAGTGGTTATCGGCGCGATCATGCAGCATATCGAACAAGCGGGTGTGCACTCCGGTGACTCGGCGTGCTCGCTGCCGCCTTACTCGCTGCCGAAGCACATCCAGGACGAGATCCGCGACCAGGTCAAGAAAATGGCCCTGGAGCTCGGTGTGGTTGGTTTGATGAACGTGCAGATGGCCGTGCAGGGCGAGGACATCTACGTTATCGAAGTCAATCCGCGCGCTTCGCGTACTGTGCCGTTCGTCTCCAAGTGCATCGGCGAGTCGCTGGCCAAGATTGCTGCACGCGTAATGGCGGGCAAGACCCTGGCGGAAATCGGCTTCACCAAAGAAATCATCCCGCCGTTCTTCAGTGTTAAGGAAGCGGTGTTCCCGTTCGCCAAGTTCCAGGGCGTGGACCCGATCCTCGGCCCAGAAATGAAGTCGACCGGTGAAGTGATGGGTGTTGGCGACAGCTTCGGCGAGGCGTTTGCCAAGGCTCAGCTGGGTGCCAGCGAGATTCTGCCGAACAGCGGTTGTGCCTTTATCAGCGTGCGCGATGACGACAAGCCACTAGTGGCTGATTTGGCGCGCGAGCTGGTTAATCTTGGCTTCGAAGTGGTGGCGACTGCCGGCACTGCGAAGATGATCGAGGCCGCTGGCTTGCCAGTGCGTCGCGTGAACAAGGTCACCGAAGGGCGTCCGCACGTGGTCGACATGATCAAGAATGACGAAGTCACCTTGATCATCAACACCACTGAAGGCCGTCAGTCGATTGCTGACTCTTACTCCATTCGTCGTAACGCTCTGCAGCACAAGATCTGTTGCACCACCACCTTGGCGGCGGGTTCGGCAATCTGTGAGGCGCTGAAGTTTGGTCCCGAGAAGACCGTGCGCCGGCTGCAGGATCTGCATGCAGGAATCAAGGCATGATCAAGTACCCAATGACCGTCCAGGGCGCCCGCGCCCTGGAAGAAGAGCTGCATCACCTGACCAAGGTGGTGCGCCCTAAACTCAGCCAGGACATCGGTACTGCGCGCGAGTTGGGTGACCTGAAGGAAAACGCCGAATACCACGCTGCTCGCGAGCAGCAGGGCATGGTTGAGGCGCGTGTGCGCGATATCGAAGGCCGCCTGCAGAACTCTGTGGTCATCGATGTCACCACCATTGCCCATACCGGCAAGGTGATTTTTGGCACCACCGTGGAAATCGCCAACGTCGAGACCGACGAAAGCGTGACCTACCACATCGTCGGTGAAGACGAGGCGGACTTTAAACTCGGCAAGATCTCGGTTGGCTCACCCATTGCTCGCGCCCTGGTGGGCAAGAACGAAGGGGATGTGGTCACGGTGAAAACGCCGAGCGGTGTGGTCGAGTACGAGATCATTGAGGTTCGTCATCTCTAATACCGGTACTCTGCGCGCCGGCAGCATCAGTTGGCAGCTGGCTCAGACGTTCTGGGTCGGCGGCCTGTGGTTACTGCGCTTCGTTATGCTGCCGGCGCTGCCTAAAGTAGGGTTGGCACCGCTGCTGGTCGATGAGGTGGCAGCGGTGTTATCGCCTTTGCTGGTGGGGTTTGCGGCCTTCTGTGCGCTGCTGCAGGGCGTAGTGCTGATGCAGGCGGAAGGTGCTGGCAGTCTCTGGCGCGACATGCGCGGGCAACTGCTGCTGACGGTTCAGGTCATGGCGGCCAGTTACTTGGGCGTGCATTACTGGTGGCCCGATGCGCTGCGTTGGTTGTCGTTCAGTTATCTGGTGTTGGCGTTGTGTGGTCTGCTGTTGGTGCTGCAGCCAGTGCCGGGGATGAGCGGCAGGGCGAGCGGGGCTCGCCACTGAGCGTGAAGCGAGGTTAGAAGCTGTGTCGGCTAACGTTGGACAGCAGCTTGTTGGCCTTGGGGTTTTTGCGGTAAATCAGTGCCATCTTGCCAATTACTTGTGCCAATTCGCTGTGCGAAGCCTTGCACAGTTCGTCGATAGCGGCGAGGCGAGCATCGCGTTCGGTGATGCGCAGCTGCACCTTGATCAGTTCGTGATCGCTGAGTGCGCGCTCCAGTTCGGCTAGCACGCCTTCGGTCAAACCATTGTCAGCCACTATCAATACCGGTTTCAGGTGGTGGCCAATAGATTTGAATTGTTTCTTCTGCTCTTGAGTGAGCGCCATAATCTGACCCCTGCGTCTGATCTTGTAAAAAGCGGCGGTCAGTTTACCCGAGCCACTCCGAACCCGCCCAGTTAATCACTGTCGTTAATTTTTGAGGTGCCCAGTGGCCCGCTCCAAGACTAGCCAAAACTG
>NKIE01000395.1:2781-3344 GCA_002256055.1 Pseudomonas sp. PGPPP3
ACATTTCAACGATCCCTACGTGAAAATGGCGCAGAAGGATGGTTATCGCTCGCGTGCCAGCTACAAACTGCTGGAAATTCAAGAGAAGGATCGCATCCTCCGGCCGGGCAATACCGTGATCGATCTGGGCGCAGCCCCGGGTGGCTGGTCGCAGGTGACCAGTCGGGTATTGGGTGACAAGGGTCGTCTGATTGCTTCGGATATCCTGGAAATGGACAGTATTCCGGATGTCACCTTTATTCAGGGGGACTTCACTGAGGAGTCGGTGCTGGCGCAGATTCTCGAGGCGGTGGGCAATCATCCGGTTGATCTTGTTATTTCCGACATGGCCCCCAATATGAGTGGTGTGAAGTTGGCCGATCAGGCGCGCGCGATGTACCTGTGCGAGCTGGCCCTTGATTTGGCTGGGCAGGTGTTGCGCCCGGGTGGTGATTTCCTGATCAAGATTTTCCAGGGCGAAGGCTTTGATGTGTACCACAAGCAGGTGCGCACGATGTTCGACAAGGTACAAATGCGTAAGCCCTTGTCGTCTCGTGACCGCTCCCGTGAGCAGTACCTGTTGG
>NKIE01000396.1 GCA_002256055.1 Pseudomonas sp. PGPPP3
CCAGCAAGCGGGCGGCGGCGTAGATGCCATCGTCAAAGCCGCACCAGCGCTCCTTGAAGAAAATGTGCCCGCTCATTTCGCCAGCCAGCAGGGCGCCGGTTTCCTTCATTTTCTTTTTAATCAGCGAGTGGCCGGTCTTCCACATCACCGGGCGGCCGCCGTAGCCGCTGATCAGCGGGGTTAGGCGGCGGGTGCATTTGACGTCGAAGATGATGTCGGCGCCGGGATTGCGCGACACAACATCCTTGGCGAACAGCATCAGCAAGCGGTCAGGGTAGACGATGGTGCCGGTGTTGGTGACGACGCCAACGCGGTCGCCATCGCCGTCGAAGGCCAGACCCAGGTCAGCATTTTCGGCTTTAACCTTGGCGATCAGGTCCACCAGGTTCTCCGGCTTGCCTGGGTCCGGGTGGTGATTAGGGAAGTTGCCGTCGACGTCACAGAACAGCGGAATCACGCTGCAGCCCAAGGCTTCGATCAGGCGCGGGGCGATCACCCCGGCTACGCCGTTGCCACAGTCGACCACCACGCGCATGGGCTTAGCCAGGGCGATGTCGTCGCGGATCTGATTGAAGTAGCGATCAAGAATGTCGATCTGTTCGACGCTGCCAACGCCGCTGGCCAGGTCGTTGGTTTCGATGCGCTGGCGTAGGGCCTGGATCTGTTCGTTGGCCAGGGTGTCGCCAGCGATAACGATCTTGAAGCCGTTGTAGTTCGGCGGGTTGTGGCTACCGGTGAGCATCACCCCGGATTTGCCGGCCAGTACATTGGCAGCAAAATACAGCACGGGGGTTGGCACCATGCCGACGTCGGTGACTTGGCAGCCGCAGTCAAGCAGGCCTTGGATCAGTTGCTCAGCCAATTGCGGGCCGGACAGGCGACCGTCGCGGGCCACGGCCACATTGGCCTCGCCCTGGGCCAGGCTCTGTGAGCCAATGGCGCGGCCGATCCAGTACGCGGCGGTGGGGGTCAGGCTGTCGCCGACCACGCCGCGAATATCGTAGGCGCGGAAGATGCTGGCGGGCAGGTTCGGGGCGGTGTGCTGCATTTGCGTCATGGCGGGGGGCTGTTCCAATCCGAGCAGGTCCTGATCCTCATCAAGAATGTCGATGTCGAGGATGTCGGTGTCCTGAAACAAGGGGTCGGCAAACGTTGCCGGCTGTGGGTTACTTGTGGGGGGGGCGCTGCGCACAGGTTCGTCGGCCGCTGCTTCTTGTTTGCGCCGCGACAGGTGGGCGAGCAGCTGGGCCAGATTGTCGAGCGCCGGCAGGCTGAGACTGAATGACTTGACGGTTTTGCCGCTGGTCAGCTCACTGACCAGTTGGGCCAACTGGCGGGCGTCGGCATGCAAGCGATGCTGCAGGCTGCTTTGGGTTAGATACAGGCCGACCAAGGCGCCTACTAGGGCCAGCAAGCCGGCAACCAGCAGCAGCTCAGGTGGGAAGATCAGCTGGTTGAGGGCTGGGCCAGGGGTGAAGCTCAGCTTCCAGTTAGGGCTGCCACTGCTCAGGGTCTGGGCAGTGCTGCCGATGTCGGCCTGGCCGCGCTGTTCAAGCACTTGCGGCGGGGCGGTGCCGAATTGCTGGAGCAACTGCAGTTGGCCAGTATCGGCTGCCATGGTGGGTAGTGCACGAAGCAGGCGTTGCAGGTCGACCACCAGCAGCAAGGTGCCCTCGGGGGTCTCCATGTCGTTGAGGCGCAGCGGTGCGGCGCTGTAGACCAGCCAGCGTTGGCCGACCTTATAGGCCTCTGGTGCGGGGATTTGCCCGCTCTCGACCCGGCGCAGCATGTCGAGGGCGGCGAAGTTCATCGGTGCCGCGCGGTTGCTGTCCTGCACGGCCTGGCCGCGAGCATTGAGTTGGGCATCAACGACGCCATCCCAATAGGCGAGGTTGCGCTCGGCGCTGCGGATTAGCGCTGGATCCTGGCTTTGTACGGCGCTCAGCAGTTGCGGGTTGCGCGCTGCGGCCAGGGTATCGGCGCTCAATTGCTTGATCGCTTGCTGCAAGGCGGCGGCCTGGCTGCCGCCCCAGGCTTCGCGCAGCTCACTCTGCTGTTGGGTTTGGGCGGTATAAAACAGAGCAAACCAGAGCATCGCGGCGGCGCCGAGCAAGCCCAATACGCTGGCGATGGCGCCGGGAATCAGGCTGTTGAAGTCGGGGACGCTACGGTGGGCGGCAGCCGGCGGCTGGGCCGGACTAGGGTCAATGGTGTCCTTGGCGCTGCGTTTGAACAGTTTCACAGTGCGATTCCCCGGCGATTCATCCTGAAAGTGAGAGGGCTCAGTGGCTGCCTGAGTGGCCGAAACCACCGCTGCCGCGCTGGCTTTCGTCGAACTCGCTGACCAGCTCGAAATGCGCTTGCACCACTGGCACCAGCACCAGTTGTGCCAGGCGTTCGCCGACAGCGATGTTGAACGCGCTGTTGCCGCGGTTCCAGCAGGACACCATCAGCTCGCCCTGGTAGTCAGAGTCGATTAGACCAACCAGATTACCGAGCACGATGCCGTGCTTATGGCCCAATCCGGAGCGCGGCAGGATCAGCGCTGCCAGTCCTGGGTCGGCGATGTAAATCGACAGGCCGGTCGGGATCAGCACGGTTTGGCCCGGCTCCAGCAGCAGGTCTTGCTGCAGCATGGCGCGCAGATCGAGGCCGGCGGAGCCTGGTGTGGCGTACTGCGGCAACGGAAATTGGCTGCCGATGCGCGGGTCGAGAATTTTGGCTTGCAGTGAGTGCATGGTGACTTAGTTCTTCACGTCTGTGGGGGCGGGCAGGCGGTCGGCGATAAATGCCACCAGTTGGCGGGCAATCTTGCCTTTGCTGGTTTGGGCAAAGCGGGTTTCCACTAGCTGGCGGTCGATCACGCTGCAGGCGTTGTCTTCACTATTGAAGCCAATATTTGGGTTGGCCACATCATTGGCAACAATCAGGTCGAGGTTCTTGTCCTTGAGCTTGCGCGCAGCGTAGTCCAGCAGCTTCTCGGTTTCGGCGGCAAAGCCGACGCTGAATGGTCGGTCGGGGCGGCCGGCGAGGGTGGCGAGGATGTCCGGGTTGCGCACCAGTTGCAGGAGCAGACCGTCACCGCTGGTGGGGTCTTTTTTCATCTTTTGCTCGGCCACCACTTCCGGACGGTAGTCGGCGACGGCGGCAGCGGCAATCAGCAGGTCGCAGGGCATTGCGGCTTCACAGGCGGCGAGCATGTCGCGGGCGCTGGTGACGTTGATCCGGTTGACCCGGTCCGGCGTCGGCAGGTGCACCGGGCCGGTGATCAGGGTGACCTGGGCGCCGGCTTCGGCGGCGGCTTCGGCCAGGGCGAAGCCCATCTTGCCCGA
>NKIE01000397.1 GCA_002256055.1 Pseudomonas sp. PGPPP3
CTCGCTGGTCGAATGGCCGGTGCCGCTGGTGTGTTCGTTCGAGGAACGCTTCCTCGAAGTGCCGCAGGAAGCCCTGATCACCACCATGCAGGACAACCAGAAGTACTTCTGCCTGCTGGATGCCAACGGCAAGTTGCTGCCGCGCTTTATCACCGTGGCCAACGTCGAGAGCAAAGACCCGGCGCAGATCATTTCCGGCAACGAGAAAGTCGTGCGTCCACGCCTCACCGACGCCGAGTTCTTCTTCAAGCAGGACAAGAAGCAGAAGCTGGAAAGCTTCAACCAGCGACTGGCCAATGTGGTGTTCCAGGCCCAACTCGGTTCGGTATTCGACAAGGCCCAGCGCGTCTCGGCCCTGGCCGGCTTTATTGCCGCGCAGATCGGTGGCGACGCTACCCGCGCGGCCCGCGCCGGCCTGCTGAGCAAATGCGACCTGGCCAGTGAAATGGTCGGCGAGTTCCCGGAAATGCAGGGCATCGCCGGTTACTACTACGCCAAGCATGATGGCGAAGCCGAAGACGTGGCCCTGGCCCTGAACGAGCAGTACATGCCGCGCGGTGCCGGTGCCGAGTTGCCGAGCACCCTGACCGGCGCCGCCGTAGCGGTGGCCGACAAGCTCGACACCCTGGTCGGCATCTTTGGCATCGGCATGCTGCCGACCGGCTCCAAAGACCCTTACGCCCTGCGCCGTGCCGCGCTGGGTGTACTGCGGATCCTGATCGAGAAGCAACTGGACCTGGATCTGGCCGAAGCCATTGAGTTTGCCATCGAGCAGTTCGCCGACAAGGTCAAAGCCGAAGGCCTGGGCCTGCAGGTGCACGACTTTATCTTCGACCGCCTGCGTGCCCGTTATGAAGACGAAGGCGTGGACGTGGCCGTATACCAAGCCGTACGTGCCCTGTCGCCAACCGCGCCGCTGGATTTCGACCAGCGCGTACAAGCCGTACAGGCCTTCCGCGCGCGCAGCGAAGCCGCGGCACTGGCTGCAGCCAACAAGCGCGTATCCAACCTACTGGGCAAGTTCGACGGTGAGGTTCCAGAGGTAGTGGCCAACGCCCTGCTGCTGGAGCCAGCAGAACAAGCCCTGGCTCAAGCAGTGTTCGTCGCGGCCAAGGCCGTCGCGCCACTGGCTGCCGCGCGGCAGTACCGCGAGACCCTGGAGCAACTGGCCAGCCTGCGCGAGCCGGTGGATGCCTTCTTCGAGGCGGTGCTGGTGAATGCCGACGACGCCGAAGTCCGCGCCAACCGCTATGCGCTGCTAGCACAACTGCGCGGCCTGTTCCTCGGCGTGGCCGATATCTCGCTGCTGGGCTGATTGAGGCCCGCTAATACCCCTCCTGCGCCGCAGCAGCTGCGTAGGAGGGGTTTAGCGCAGCGATACCCATCATTTCCACGGAACCCTGCATGAAGCTGTTAATCCTCGACCGCGACGGCGTGATTAATTACGACTCCGACGACTACATCAAATCGGTCGATGAATGGGTTCCGCTGCCCGGCGCCATCACGGCCATCGCTGACCTGAGCAAGGCCGGCTGGACCGTGGCCGTGGCCACCAACCAGTCCGGTCTGGCCCGTGGTTATTACACGCCAGCCACCCTCGACGCCATGCACCAACGCCTACGCCAATTGGTAGCGGAGCAGGGCGGCGAGGTCGGCCTGATCGTGCACTGCCCCCATGGCCCGGATGACGGCTGCGCTTGCCGCAAACCGAAACCCGGTATGCTCCAGCAGATTGCAGCCCATTACGGCGTAAGCCTTGCAGGTTTGTGGTTTGTCGGTGATAGCCGTGGTGACCTCGACGCCGCTTTGGCCGTCGATTGTCAGCCCGTTTTGGTAAAAACCGGCAAGGGCGAACGCACGCTGAGCAAAACATTGCCGGCGGGCACTTTAATTTTCGAGGATTTGGCGGCCGTGGCCGCGCAGCTCCTTCACTAGGGTCAAAGCTCACATGTCGACAGTGCAGGCCATCAGAACCTTTGTCTTTTACCTGCTGCTGTCACTCAGCGCCTTGTTCTGGTGCACCCTGAGCATGTTTGTCGCGCCCTTCCTGCCGTTTCGCCTGCGCTACCGCTTTATCAATGTCTACTGGTGCCGCTTCGCCGTCTGGCTGACCAGCGCCATGCTCGGCATCCGTTATGAAGTGATCGGCGCTGAGCATGTGCCCAGCCAACCCTGCGTAATCCTGGCCAACCACCAGAGCACCTGGGAAACCTTCTTTCTGTCCTGCTACTTCCAGCCTCTGAGCCAGGTGCTCAAGCGTGAGCTGCTGTATATCCCGTTCTTCGGCTGGGCCATGGCCATGCTCAAGCCCATCGCCATTGACCGCAGCAACCCCAAGGCCGCGCTCAAGCAAATGGCAAAACAAGGTAATGAATGCCTGGAGCAGGGCACCTGGGTGCTGATTTTCCCGGAAGGCACGCGCATGCCTGTCGGACAGATAGGCAAATTCACCCGCGGTGGCGCGTCTCTGGCAGTCAACGCCAACTTGCCTGTACTGCCGATCGCCCACGATGCCGGCGCCTACTGGCCCAAACAAGGGTGGGCGAAACGGGCAGGCACCATCAAAGTGGTGATTGGCGCCCCCATGTACGCCGAGGGCACAGGGCCACGGGCGATTGCCGCCCTCAATGACCGGGCCTTTGCCTGGGTGCGCCAGACGCAGATCGATATCGGCGCCCTGGCGCCAGATGCCCAGCCTGTTGGCGCGGCTGTCGATGCTTGAGCCTTTGTGGATAAGCTGTGGGCAGAATACCGGCAGTCTGCCATCAGCCACGCGAAGTTACTGTTTCAATAGTCATTCGGCACCGGCTCGGGCATCAGTCGCAACGTGCATAAGTTTCTCCGCACACAGCACCATTCCGCAGATATCAGCGCGACTCGCCAGTCGCGCCTGACCTCCAACTTCCGCGCAATCGCCCAACGCAGAAATGACAACGCCGGCGCAAAGGCCGGCGTTGTGCTGTAGCGGATCTGCGTTTAGGCGTTAACCGGACTGCCTTTCAGCGACTTGTCGGTTTGTGCCAGCTGCCAGGCATCACCGGCCGGCGCGTTGCCGCGCTCATACGGCTTGAACAGCAGCATGTAGGCTAGACCGATGGCAATAACGATACCGCCAACCAAGATAATCCCGTAGTTCAGGAACCACGGCGCATCCGGGGTACGCGGCCAGGACATGTTGACGATCGCCAGTACGCCGTAGACCAACGCCGCGATATTCACCGGCCAGGCCCAGGCGCCTAGGGTGAAGGCCCCGCTCGGCTTCCAGCCACGCATACGGGCGAACAGCGCGCCAGAAACGATCATCTGGAATGACAGGTAAATACCGATGG
>NKIE01000398.1 GCA_002256055.1 Pseudomonas sp. PGPPP3
GCAACAACCAAATCGTCGGCATGGTCGGCGACGGCATCAACGATGCGCCAGCCCTGGCCCAGGCCAACATCGGCTTCGCCATGGGCGCGGCCGGTAGCGACAGCGCCATCGAGACCGCCGACGTGGCGCTGATGGACGATGACCTGCGCAAGATCCCAGCCTTTATCCGCCTGTCGCGGCGCACCGCCGCCATCCTCAAGCAGAACATCGCGCTGGCATTGGGGGTCAAGGCGCTGTTCTTGCTGATCACCCTCACCGGCCACTCCACCCTGTGGATGGCGGTGTTCGCCGACATGGGCGTCAGCCTGCTGGTGGTCGCCAACGGCCTGCGTCTGCTGCGCCAAGAGAAACAAGCATGAGCAGCGCCCTGCGCCGCGCTATTCGCGCCGCCCTAGCGGCGGCCGATGGCGCGACCGACGATCCGCTGGCGGCCTTTGCCGCCCTGGAGCGCGCGCACACCCTCAGCCAGCGCCTGCCTGTGCTCCACGCTTACAGCCACTGGCGCATGCTGCGTCTGGGTTGGCAGCTAAAGGATTGCCGCGAAGTGGCTGGGCAACTGCCACGGATCATCGCCGCCCTGCTGTTCTCGCGCCTATGGGTGCCAGTCGGCAACAGCGGCCGGGCGCGAATCAGTGCCTTCGCCCGCCAGCCGCTGAGCGCCGAACTGCAACGCCTGCTGGGCGAGGACAAGCAGCCGTAAGCAATAACAAACCACCACGGCCCCTTATGTAGCGAATATTAAACAGCGCTACATAAACACATAATCAATAGCTAATACCGAGGATAAGATTCATTAATAAAAGTTAATGCAGAGGCCTAATAATCAGGCCTCCAGCCCTGTTTTCCACCCCCGATCCGACCTGATGAACGGTTATTCATGACGGCCATCAAGGCCCCGGCAAAAAACCGCTAAAAACGCCTTAATCCCAGCTATCGCGTGGCCTCCAGCATATTCAGTGACCAGCAAGTCAGCTACTGGCTTGTAGTTACTTCTCCAGTTCACTAGCAGAAGCTCTTGATGCCCTGCCCGTTCGCCGGCAGAATGCCGCGCCCGCCGGTTTGCAGCCCTGCGCCGAGGGAGATTTGTGCTGATCAGCCACCCCAGCTTGCCAACGTAGTGAACTGGTTTTCCTAACGATCACACGCAGGAGATTTGAAGTGCACATCGGTGTTCCTCTCGAAACCCATGCCGGCGAAACGCGGGTTGCCGCTACTCCGGAAACCATCAAGAAGCTGATCGCCCACGGCCATCAGGTGACTGTCCAAGCCGGGGCCGGCGTTAACGCCAGCCTGCCGGATCACGTCTATGAAGTGGTCGGCGCCGACATTGGCGATGCCGCAACCACCCTGGGCGCAGACCTGGTACTCAAGGTATTGGCGCCTAGCGATGCCGAACTGGCGCAGATGAAAGCCGGCGCCGTGCTGGTTGGCATGCTCAACCCGTTCGACAACGAAACCATTGCCAAGATGGCCGCCCGCGGGATCACTGCCTTCGCCCTCGAAGCTGCGCCGCGTACGTCGCGCGCCCAGAGCCTCGATGTGCTGTCGTCGCAAGCCAACATCGCCGGCTACAAGGCCGTGCTGCTGGGCGCTCATCACTACCCGCGCTTTATGCCGATGCTGATGACCGCTGCCGGTACCGTGAAAGCCGCGCGCATTCTGGTCCTCGGCGCTGGCGTTGCCGGCCTGCAAGCCATCGCCACGGCCAAGCGTCTGGGTGCGGTGATCGAAGCTTCGGACGTACGTCCGGCGGTGAAAGAGCAGATCGAATCCCTCGGCGCCAAGTTCGTCGACGTGCCGTTCGAGACCGATGAAGAACGCGAATGCGCCCAAGGCGTAGGCGGCTATGCCCGTCCGATGCCCGCTTCGTGGATGCAGCGCCAAGCCGGTGCCGTACACGAACGCGCCAAGCAGGCCGACATCGTTATCACCACCGCGCTGATTCCGGGCCGCAAGGCACCGACTCTGCTGCACGCGGCCACCGTTGAAGAGATGAAGCCAGGCTCGGTGATCATCGACCTCGCGGCAGCCCAAGGCGGCAACTGCCCGCTGACCGAAGCCGATCAGGTCGTGGTCAAGCACGGCGTCACCATCGTTGGTCACACCAACCTGGCCGCCCTGGTGCCGGCAGACGCTTCGGCGCTGTACGCGCGCAACTTGCTGGACTTCCTCAAGCTGGTTATCGACGGCGAAGGCAAGTTCCACCTCAACCTGGAAGACGACATCGTCGCCGCCTGCTTGATGTGCCGTGACGGCAACGTCGTGCGCAACAACGGTTAAGAGGAGTTATCACAATGGAAGAAATGCTGATCTCCCACGGGGTCTACAACCTGATCATCTTCGTGCTGGCCATCTACGTTGGCTACCACGTGGTATGGAACGTCACCCCAGCCCTGCACACCCCGCTGATGGCGGTGACCAACGCGATTTCCGCGATCGTGATCGTCGGCGCCATGCTGGCCGCTGCCATGACCGTCACTCCGCTGGGCACCACCATGGGTACCCTGGCCGTGGCGCTGGCTGCAGTAAACGTCTTCGGTGGCTTCATGGTTACCCGACGCATGCTGGAAATGTTCAAGAAGAAAGCGCCTAAAGCGCCGGCGGAGAAGCACTGACATGAGCATGAATCTCGTCACCATCCTCTACCTGATCGCCTCGATCTGCTTTATCCAGGCCCTTAAAGGCCTGTCGCACCCGACCACTTCGCGCAAAGGCAACGCCTTCGGCATGATCGGTATGGCCCTGGCGGCCTTCACCACCATTGCGCTGATCTCGATGAAAGTGGCCGAGTTCCAACGCAACGGCGTGGACATCAACCTGGCCAAAGGCCTGGGCTTCGTGCTGGTGGGTCTGCTGGTCGGCGGCAGCGCCGGTACCATCATGGCCAAGCGCGTCGAAATGACCAAGATGCCGGAACTGGTCGCCTTCATGCACAGCATGATCGGCCTGGCTGCGGTATTCATTGCCATTGCCGCCGTAGTTGAGCCGCAATCGCTGGGCATCGTTGCCACACTGGGTGATGCCATCCCTGCCGGTAACCGCCTGGAACTGTTCCTCGGCGCAGCCATCGGTGCCATCACCTTCTCCGGTTCGGTGATTGCCTTCGGCAAACTGTCGGGCAAGTACAAGTTCCGCCTGTTCCAGGGCGCACCTGTGCAATTCAAGGGTCAGCACCTGCTGAACCTGGCCATCGGCCTGACCGTCATTGGCCTGGGGCTGGTGTACATGTTCACCGGCAACCTCAACGCCTTCGCCGTGATGCTGGCCCTGGCCTTCATCATCGGTGTGCTGATCATCATCCCGATCGGCGGTGCCGCCATGCCTGTCG
>NKIE01000399.1 GCA_002256055.1 Pseudomonas sp. PGPPP3
GTGATCGAGCTGGGCATGCCCTTTACCGACCCAATGGCCGACGGCCCGGCGATTCAGCTGGCCAACATCCGCGCCCTGGGCGGCCACCAGGACATGATCAAAACCCTGCAAATGGTTCGCGAATTTCGCGCCGGCAACAGCGATACGCCGCTGGTGCTGATGGGCTACTTCAACCCCATCCACCACTACGGCGTTCCGCGCTTTATCGAGGAAGCCAAGGCCGCCGGGGTTGATGGCCTGATCGTCGTCGACCTGCCACCAGAACATAACGAAGACCTCTGCGACCCGGCCCAGGCTGCCGGCCTGGACTTTATCCGCCTGACCACCCCGACCACCGACGATGCGCGCCTGCCGACCGTTCTCAACGGCAGCTCCGGCTTCGTCTACTACGTTTCGGTGGCTGGCGTGACCGGTGCCGGCGCGGCGACGCTTGAGCACGTTGAGCAAGCGGTGGCGCGTCTGCGTCGCCACACCGACCTGCCAATCAGCATCGGCTTCGGCATCCGCACCCCGGAACATGCGGCGACCATCGCCCGCCTGGCCGACGGCGTGGTGGTCGGCTCGGCGCTGATCGACCAGATCGCCAACGCCAGCTCGCCGCAGCAGGCCATCGACGGCGTGCTGGGCCTGTGCCGCGAACTGGCCGACGGCGTGCGCGGCGCCCGCAACTAATCCGCACCCACGAGCAAAAAGCCGCGGCATCCTCTCGGTTGCCGCGGCTTTTTATTGGCCGGAATTAAGTCAGCCGCCAAGGCGGATCGAGCCGATTGCTGCCAGCAAAGTACAGGCACAACGGGTTGCCGTCGGGATCGCTCAAGTAGGCCTCACGCCACAGCCAGGGCTGATCGGTAGGCAGCATGCTGAACTGCACACCCAAGGCCTGCAAACGCTGCACCGTGGCGTCCAGTTCGTCGCACTCAAAGTAGACCAGGCTCTGGCTCGGCTGCACACGCTCAACCCGGCTGACGGAGAATGTGGCCGAGCCGTCCGGACAGCAAAAACGGGCGTAGTCCGGCAGGCTTTCGACAATCAGCTGCAAGCCCAACTGTCGATAGAAGGCGATTGCCCGTGGCACATCGGTAACCGCCACGGTGACTTGATTGAGGTTCATCGAGGCCAACCTTGCCCGTGGGTTACACGGGCCAGTGGTGCACAGGTTACTGGGCAGCGTGCAGTTGCCGCTGGGCCATTTTCTGCTGTTTGTACGCCAGAGCCGCCGGCGCTACTGGGGTGACCTTGCCGGTTTCAATCCACTTCTTCAAGCGGCTGGCATCGGCCATGTGGGTCAGTTTGCCGAAGGAGTCCAGGACCACAAAAGCTACCGGCTTGCCAGCCATCTGGGTGCGCATCACCAGGCAATGACCGGCCTCATCGGTATAGCCGGTCTTGGTCAGCTGGATGCTCCAGTTAGGCTTGAACACCAAGTGGTTGGTGTTGCGAAACCCCAGGGTGTAGGCGGGTTTGCGAAACGCCTGGGTCTTCTCGCGGGTGGTGCTGAACTGCTCGATCAGTGGGTATTGCTGGCTGGCCTTGAGCAGCTTGACCAGGTCACTGGCACTGGAGACGTTGAGCTCGGACAGGCCGGTCGGCTCAACATAGCGGGTGTGGCTCATGCCCAGCGCCTTGGCCTTGGCATTCATCGCCGCCACGAACGCAGGCACGCCGCCCGGATAATGATGGGCCAGGCTGGCGGCGGCACGGTTTTCCGAGGACATCAGGGCCAGTTGCAGCATGTCGCGCAGGCTCAGTTCACTGCCAATGCGCACCCGCGAGTAGATGCCGCGCATTTCCTTGACGTCCTTGATCACGATGGGCAGCGGCTGATCCAGCGCCGGCTTGGCATCCAGAGTCACGATGGCGGTCATCAGCTTGGTCACCGAGGCGATCGGCGCAACAAAATCGGGGTTGCTGGAATACAGCACCTGATTGGTTTTCAGGTCCACCAGCAGGGCGCTGCCGGAGGCCAGCTCCTGGCGCGCAGGTGACGGGGTCGCGGCAAATGCCGAGCTGCACGCGAGTAATACACCCAGCAACAGATAACGAGTTTTCACGGAGGGACTTCACCGAGCAAAGAGAAAGAGGGGATTGGCTCGGCAGTATACGGAATGCCCAAAGGCGCAGCTATTCGCCAGCGCCCTGAGCGGGAACGGGTGGCGGGCCGGCCGAAGAGGGGAGCAGCTCGGGGGCATCGCGCTGCAATTGGCGTTGCAGTTGCTGTAATTGCTCAAGGGCGGCGCGGGCTTCATCCAGCTCCTGAGTGCTACGCGTACCGCTCTGCGCAGCCAGTTCGATCTGCTCTCGGATATACGGGATCTGCTGCACGCCACTGGCCCAGGCCTGCACCTGGGCGCGCGTTTGCTGCTCTTCAAACGCCGCATAATCGGCCGGACTGGCCAACTGCGCTGGGCTGGCGGCCGTGCGCGCACGCAGGCCACCGGCCGCCGGCTGACGCGGCTCACCCTGCTCGGCCATGACCTGCATAAGCATCTGTGCCTCGACCAGCGAATAGCTCGGCGGCGCCTCCAACAGCGGGGCAGGTTTGGGCAGCTTGGCAGCCGGCAAAGTCGCCGTCCGCACCGGCGCCGCGGGCAATGCGGCGGACCTTGGCAACGGCCTCGAGGGCGCCCCAAGTGACCCGATCGGCGCGTCTGGCGGCGCCGCGGCCACCCACCACAAGGCAACGCTGATCGTCAGCCCGCAAGCCAGCAGCGCCAGGCTCGGCGGCGTCTTCACCCCTGCACCTTGGCGGACGCCACCAGGGCGCGCAGACGTGCCTCGAACTGACTCGCCAGTTGTTCGCGGGCCACCGCCTGATTGACCTCATAGCGCACGCTCGGATCACTCAGGGGCAGCTGACGATCTTCGCGGCTGCGCACCTGAAGAATCTCGAATGCACCGTCGATCAGCATCGGTTGCGAGAGCGTATCGGCCTTCTGAATCAGCGCCGCCTTGCGCAGAAAATCCAACTGCCCGTCGTCATGACGGATCAACCCCAGATCCCCCGGCAGAGTCTGCTGCTTGTCGGCGCTGAGCGAATAGCGCTGCACCGCCTGGGTAAAGTCCAAGCCTTTCTGCAGCTCGGCATACACCCGGTCGGCAGTGGCCTGATCAGCAAAGCGGATATGCGCCGCCTGTACCTGGGCAACATTGCGGTACTCAGCCAGATGGCGCTGGTAGTAAGCGTCGGCCTGCGCATCGCTAACCTGGCGGGCCAACTGCTTGAGACTCTCGGTCTCATGATGGAAGTCGGTGTACAGACCGATCTGATGCAGGTACTTGTGGCGCACCAGCTTGTCGCGCACCAACTGACGCCCGCCCTGCTGCTCG
>NKIE01000400.1 GCA_002256055.1 Pseudomonas sp. PGPPP3
TCTGGTAGCCGAAGGCGATACCCTGATCGACCGCATCTACCACATCGACCGTGGTTACGAGTGCATCGAGGAAAAGCTGCAGTTGCTGGGTGCCAAAATCCGCCGCGTGCCGGGCTAACGGTCCATTGAGTGAAAAGCCGGTCTGCGGGCCGGCCATGCGCTAACCAGAACCACGCGCCAAAGGATTTCTGTTTCATGCTGACCATCGCCCTGTCCAAAGGTCGGATTCTCGACGACACCCTGCCGCTGTTGGCGGCGGCTGGCATTGTGCCGACCGAGAACCCGGATAAAAGCCGCAAGCTGATCATCCCCACCACCCTGGCGGATGTTCGCTTGCTGATCGTGCGTGCCACCGACGTGCCGACCTATGTTGAGCATGGTGCAGCCGATCTCGGCGTGGCCGGCAAGGACGTGCTGATGGAGTACGGCGGTCAGGGCTTGTATGAGCCCCTGGATCTGCAGATTGCCAAGTGCAAGCTGATGACCGCCGGTGCTGTCGGCGTGCCCGAGCCCAAAGGCCGTCTGCGTGTGGCGACCAAGTTCGTCAATGTGGCCAAGGCCTATTACGCCGCCCAAGGTCGTCAGGTCGAGGTGATCAAGCTGTACGGCTCCATGGAGCTGGCACCGCTGGTGGGTCTGGCTGACAAGATCATCGATGTGGTCGATACCGGCAACACCCTGCGTGCCAACGGTTTGGAAGCCCAGGAGTTGATTGCCCACGTCAGTTCGCGCCTGATTGTTAACAAGGCGTCGATGAAGATGCAGCACGCCCGCATCCAGGCGCTGATCGATACCTTGCGCGACGCGGTCGAGTCCCGACACCCCCGCTAATACCCCTGGCGCGGCAATTCGCCGCGTTTGCCTATCCGTGTCATAGCCAATTTTCTCGGGCGTCCATGCGGTGGGCTTGGTAGCTTAGCGACGCCCGAGCATTTGCCAATTTATGAGGCCCGCTATGACCGCTCCTATCGCTATTCGCCGACTCAACGCTGCCGATGCCGATTTCGCCCAGCATCTGGACCATCTGCTGAGCTGGGAAAGCGTGTCCGACGACGCGGTCAACCAGCGTGTGCTGGAGATCATTCGTGCCGTGCGCGAGCGCGGTGACGCCGCTCTGGTGGAGCTGACCCAGCGCTTCGATGGCCTGGAAGTGGCCAGCATGGCTGACCTGATTCTGCCGCGCGAGCGCCTGGAGCTGGCCCTGACGCGGATTACCCCGGCCCAGCGCGAAGCCCTGGAAAAAGCCGCCGAGCGCGTACGCCTGTACCACGAACGGCAGAAGCAGGATTCCTGGACTTACACCGAGGCCGACGGCACGGTGCTTGGCCAGCAGGTCACGCCGCTGGATCGTGCCGGCCTGTATGTGCCAGGCGGCAAGGCTACCTATCCGTCCTCGGTGCTGATGAACGCCATCCCGGCCAAGGTTGCCGGCGTCGCCGAAGTGGTCATGGTGGTTCCGACTCCGCGTGGCGAAATCAATGAAATGGTCCTGGCTGCTGCCTGCATCGCCGGTGTCGACCGGGTGTTCACCATCGGTGGCGCCCAGGCCGTGGCGGCGTTGGCCTATGGCACCGAGAGCGTGCCGCCGGTGGACAAGATCGTCGGCCCCGGCAACATCTATGTGGCGACCGCTAAGCGTCATGTGTTCGGCAAGGTCGGTATCGACATGATCGCCGGACCGTCGGAGATTCTGGTGGTCTGCGATGGTCAGACTGATCCGGACTGGATCGCCATGGACCTGTTCTCTCAGGCCGAGCACGACGAAGACGCCCAGGCGATTCTGGTCAGCCCGGACGCGGCCTTTCTCGATAAAGTCGCCGCTAGCATCGCCAAACTGCTGCCGACCATGGAACGTGCCGAGATCATCAATGCCTCGATCGTTGCCCGTGGCGCGCTGATTCAGGTCGCCGACATGGCCCAGGCCATTGAAGTGGCCAATCGTATTGCGCCGGAGCACCTGGAGTTGTCGGTCGCCAACCCTGAGCAGTACTTGCCGCAGATCCGTCACGCCGGGGCGATCTTTATGGGCCGTTATACCGCCGAGGCTCTGGGTGATTACTGCGCTGGGCCGAACCACGTGCTGCCGACTTCTGGCACCGCGCGTTTCTCCTCGCCGCTGGGGGTGTATGACTTCCAGAAGCGTTCGTCGATCATCTACTGCTCGGCTGCCGGTGCTTCCGAGCTAGGCAAGGTGGCCTCGGTACTGGCCCGTGGCGAGTCGTTGACCGCCCACGCCCGTAGCGCCGAATACCGTATTGCGTCTGACGCTGAGGGGGAATAAACATGAGCAAATTCTGGAGTCCCTTCGTCAAGGATCTGGTGCCCTATGTGCCCGGTGAGCAGCCCAAACTGGCCAAGCTGGTCAAGCTGAACACCAACGAAAACCCCTATGGTCCATCGCCCAAGGCGCTGGCAGCGATGCAGGCGCAGCTGAGCAACGACCTGCGCTTGTATCCCGATCCCAATAGCGACCTGCTCAAGCAGGCGGTGGCTGATTACTACGGGGTAGAGACTGCTCAGGTGTTTGTCGGCAACGGTTCCGATGAAGTGCTGGCGCACGCGTTCCATGGCCTGTTCCAGCACGGCCAGCCGCTGCTGTTTCCGGATATCAGCTACAGCTTCTATCCGGTCTATTGCGGTCTGTACGGCATTCCGTTCGAAGCGGTAGCGCTGGACGAGCAATTGCAAATTCGCGTTGAGGATTACGCGCGGCCCAACGGCGGCATCGTCTTCCCCAACCCTAATGCGCCCACCGGTTGTCTGCTGGCTCTGGAGGCCATCGAACGCCTGCTCAAGGCCAATCCAGAGACCGTGGTGCTGGTCGACGAGGCCTATATCGACTTCGGTGGCGTCAGCGCCATTAGCCTGGTCAATCAGTATCCGAACCTGCTGGTGACCCAGACCCTTTCCAAGTCGCGCTCGCTGGCTGGCCTGCGCGTTGGCTTGGCGGTGGGCCATCCGGACCTGATCGAGGCGCTGGAGCGGATCAAGAACAGCTTCAACTCCTACCCGCTGGATCGCATAGCAATTGCCGGTGCGGCGGCGGCGTTCGAGGATCAGGCCTACTTCACTCACACCTGCCAGTTGGTGATCGACAGTCGCGAGGCGCTGGTGGCTGAGTTGCAGCAACTGGGCTTCGAGGTGCTGCCGTCGGCGGCCAACTTCGTCTTCGCTCGTCATCCGCAGCAGGATGCGGCGGCGCTGGTGGCGGGGCTGCGTGAGCACGGGGTAATCGTGCGGCACTTCAAACAGGAGCGTATCGCCCAGTTCTTGCGCATCAGCATCGGCCCGCCGGAGCAGCATCAGGCGCTGCTGG
>NKIE01000401.1 GCA_002256055.1 Pseudomonas sp. PGPPP3
ACACCCGCGCCGGCACACCGCCGACCAACCCTTCCTGCCAGGTCATGAACGGGAAGGCGTCCTTGTCCAGGTCGATATCGGTGATCTCGGCCAGCAGCTTTCGGCTGTTGGGGCCGGACAGGGTCATGGTGGCCCAGTGGTCGGTCACCGAGGTGAAGTACACCTTGAGCTCCGGCCATTCGGTCTGGTGATAGATCTCTAGCCACTGCATGACCCGCGCCGCGCCGCCAGTGGTGGTGGTCATCAGGAAGTGATTATCGGCCAGGCAAGCGGTCACGCCGTCGTCGAAGACCATGCCGTCTTCCTTGCACATCAGGCCATAACGGGCCTTGCCCACATCCAGTTTGGTCCAGGCATTGGTGTACACGCGATTGAGAAACTCGCGGGCATCCGGGCCTTGAATATCGATCTTGCCGAGGGTCGAGGCATCCAGCAGGCCGACGCTGGCGCGCACGGCCTTGCATTCGCGGGCCACGGCGGCGTGCAGGTCTTCACCGTTTTGCGGGAAGTACCAGGGCCGTTTCCACTGGCCAACATCTTCAAACTCGGCACCCTGGCTCAGGTGCCAGGCGTGCAGCGCGGTGTAGCGCACCGGCTCGAACAGCGCGCCGCAGTGCCGCCCACCCACTGCGCCAAACGTCACCGGCGTGTAGTTGGGGCGGAACATGGTGGTGCCCATTTTCTCGATGCTGATACCCAGCGAACGGGCGGCAATCGCCAGACCGTTGATGTTGCCGAGCTTGCCCTGATCGGTACCGAAACCCAGGGCGGTGTAGCGTTTGACGTGCTCGACCGACTCAAAACCCTCGCGGGTGGCCAGCTCGATACCGGCAGCGGTGACATCGTTCTGCGGGTCGACAAACTGCTTGGGCGCGCGCGCCGTCGGCTTGTCATGGGGCACCTGGAACAACGCCAGGCTGGCCTCTTCAAGAACAGGTTCAGTGAGTGGCAGGGGCAGTTTGCTGGCGCTGAAGCCTGCCTCGGCGGCGGCGACAATCCCGGCCGCCAGGCCATCGGCCAGCGCCCCGGCCAGGCCGAACACACCGTTCAGGGCGCCGGCGCAAACCCGCTGCTGGAAACCTTCACCGGGCACAAAGGCGAGGATGTCTTCGCGCCAGGTCGGCTTGCCGCCCAGGTGCGAGGCCAGGTGCACCACCGGGCTGTAGCCGCCGGAGCTGGCCAGCAGGTCGCATTCCAGCCATTCGCCGGGGCTGCTGACCTTATGCGCAGGCACATCGATGGCCGCCACACGGGCCGCACTGACCCGCTTGCTACCACGGCATTCGAGCACGGCACTGCCGGTGAGGATACGAATACCCTTGGCCCGCGCCAGCTCCACCCAGGTGCCGCGCGGGTTGCTGCGCGCATCGGCGATGGCCACCACCTGCAGGCCGGCCTCGAGCCAGTCGAGGGCAGCGCGGTAGGCGTAATCGTTGTTGGTCGACAGCACCAGGCGCTTGCCCGGCGCCACGCCGTAGCGGCGCACATAGGTGGAGACCGCGCCGGCCAGCATGTTGCCCGGCACGTCATTGTTGCCGTACACCAGCGGCCGCTCGTGGGCGCCGGTGGCCAGCACCACATGCTTGGCGCGCACCCGGTGCATGCGCTGACGCACTTCACCCGCTTGCCGCGCCGGCGCCACTTCGCCGAGGTGATCGGTACGCCGCTCGTGAATGGTCAGGAAGTTGTGGTCGTGGTAGCCGTTTACCGTGGCCCGAGGCAGCAGGGTGACGTTGGCCATGCCGGCCAATTCGCCGACAACTTTCTCCACCCAGGTCGCTGCCGGTTTGCCGTCCAGGGTTTCCCGGCTGTCGAGCAGGCTGCCGCCAAACTCTTCCTGCTCGTCGGCGAGGATCACCCGCGCGCCGCTCTGCGCCGCCACCAGGGCCGCACACAAGCCGGCCGGGCCGGCGCCGACTACCAGCACGTCGCAGTGCTGGTTGAGGTAGTCGTAGCTGTCCGGGTCGTTGACCTTGGGCGCGCGGCCCAGGCCTGCGGCCTTACGGATGTACTTCTCGTAGGTCATCCACATCGACTGCGGATACATAAAAGTCTTGTAGTAAAACCCCGGCGCCATCATTTGCCCGCCGACCTTGCCGAGAATGCCCAGCAGGTCGTTGTTGACGTTCGGCCAGCCGTTCACGCTGTTGGCCACCAGGCCGCTGTACAGCGCCTGCTGGGTGGCACGCACGTTGGGCACCTGGGCAGCTTCAGTGGAGCCCAGTTGCAGCACGGCATTCGGTTCTTCACTGCCGGCGGCGACGATCCCGCGCGGCCGCGAGTACTTGAAGCTGCGCCCGATGACATCCACACCATTGGCCAACAAGGCCGCCGCCAGCGTGTCGCCGGCATAGCCCTGGTACTGCTCGCCGTTGAAGATAAAACTCAGCGGCTTGTTACGGTTGATCCGCCCACCACTGGACAGCCGGTTGATCTGGCTCATGCCTGGACTCCTGCAACGGGGCTTGGACTGGCGCTACTGCTCAGCGCAGCCTTGGCGGTAACTCGCGGCTGCTCGCCGATCTTGTAGGTCTCGTGGATCGCGTAGCTGATCGGGTGGCGAGTGACGTTGAAGTACTGACGGCAACCGGCAGCGTGAATCCACAGCTCGTGGTGCAGGCCGCGCGGGTTATCGCGAAAGAACAGGTAATCGCCCCACTCCTGGTCGGTGCAGGCATTCGGATCGAGCGGGCGCGGGATGTGCGCCTGACCGGCGGCGTGAAACTCTTCTTCGCTGCGCGATTCGCCACAATGGGGACAGAAGATATTGAGCATGCTGAAGTGTCCTTCTGTTAGTGGGCGACGCCGGCGGCGCCGTGCTCGTCGATCAGGGCGCCGCTGTAGAAGCGGTCCATGGCAAAGGGCTTGGCCAGTTCGTGCATCTCGCCAGTGGCGAGGCTCGCGGCAAACACATGCCCCGAACCCGGCGTGGCCTTGAAGCCACCCGTGCCCCAACCGCAGTTGAAAAACAGGTTCGGCACGGGGGTTTTACTGATGATCGGGCAAGCGTCCGGCGAGGTGTCGACGATGCCGCCCCACTGGCGGTTCATGCGCACCCGCGAGAGCACCGGAAACAACTCGACGATGGCCTGCAGGGTGTGTTCGATGGTCGGGTAGGAGCCGCGCTGACCGTAGCCGTTGTAGCCGTCGATGCCGGCACCAATAACCAGGTCGCCCTTGTCGGACTGGCTGATATAGCCGTGCACCGCGTTGGACATGATCACGCTATCGATGATCGGCTTGATCGGTTCGGAGACCAGCGCCTGCAGCGGGTGCGACTCCAGCGGCAGGCGAAAGCCGGCAAGGCCAGC
>NKIE01000402.1:0-1660 GCA_002256055.1 Pseudomonas sp. PGPPP3
TGCTGGTCAACTACCTGGCGCCGCAGCGGGCCTTGGAAATGCTGCTGGCCCTGGTGGTGTCGTCGCTGGTGATCAACTGGGCGATGATCAGCCTGTCGCACCTCAAGTTTCGCCAGAGTCTCAACAAACGCGGCATCGAGCCTGGCTTCAAGTCGCTGTGGTACCCGTTCAGCAACTACCTGTGCCTGGCGTTTGTGGCCTTGATTCTGGGGGTGATGCTGCTCATCCCGGGGATCAATCTGTCGGTTTATGCGATTCCGTTTTGGTTGGCCTTTATCGGCCTGTGCTACTGGCTTAAGACCCGCGCGGCTTGAGGCGGCGCGGCGCCGAGCAGTTGCTCGCGAAGGCTGGCGGACAAACCGTCAGCCGCCAGCCAGATGCCGAGGTAGGCGTGGGCCAGTTCGGCGTTGCGGCTGCTGAACAGGCGGCGGCCGTTACGCTCCAGGTGCAGGCCGTCGGTAACCGAATAGTCGAGGGCATAGCGGTCGCCGGGTTGTATATCGGCGAAGGTCGCGTGCAAGGCGTCCAGTTCGGGCCGCAGGCGCTCCAGTTTAGCCGCCGATAGCTGGCGTTCGAGGGTGACCCAGGCCGCCTTGATCACGTCTTCCCGGTCAATCGCGCGGAAGTAATACAGCTCCAGGCGTTGCCGGACGTTATTGCCCACGGCTTGGCGGGGGCTGATACCCGGCTCGGTGTAGAGCGCAGCGGCGTACACATCGACCCATAGGTAGTTGAGTACGGCTTGGTTTTGCCGTTGCAGAGGCTTTTCGGCTGCTTGCCGGTAGGGGCTGAACGCCGCTTCGGCCAAGCGCTCGCGCTCGTTGGCCAGCAGGCTGGTGCTGCTCAACAGCAGGATCAGGCAAATCAATCGGTGCATGGCGTAGGCTCCTGAGTCTGCGTGCAGATTTGGCCACAGGCGGCGCAGTGGTCAAGCGGGCCCTGTTGCAGGGTGTTACCAATACTTGAATCAATCGGTCGCATGGGCGCGGGCATGGCATCAACGATGTTTTTATAATCAAAAGCTTTGATTGCTGGGGGCGACTATCCGTAACGTTTATGACGCCTGTCGTGCAGCGCGGGCTTTTGTCACTCGAGCAGTATTTGAATTCGGTAAATGCGCTGGTTGCAGTGCATGGGGTACTCAATGATCAAGATCAAACGTGGGCTGGATCTGCCTATCACTGGCAGCCCGCTGCAGCACATTGAGGCTGCGCGCCCGGTGGGCAGCGTGGCGGTAATAGGCTGTGATTATCACGGCATGAAGCCAAGCATGGCGGTGCAGGTGGGGGATCGGGTCAAGCTCGGCCAGCCTTTGTTTAGCGACAAGAACAACCCAGGTGTGCATTTCACCGCGCCTGGGGCCGGGGTGGTCAGTGCCATTCACCGCGGCGCCCAGCGTGTGCTGCAATCGGTGGTGATTGAGCTGGAGGGCGATGATGCCCTGCAGTTTGCTAGCTACCCAGCAGCCCAGTTGGCCAGCCTTGAGTCCCAGGCGGTACGCGACAACCTGCTGCAATCGGGCTTGTGGACTGCGCTGCGCAGTCGCCCGTTCAGCAAGGTGCCAGCCATTAATGCCGTGCCCAGCTCGATCTTCGTCACAGCCATCGATACCCAGCCGCTGGCAGCTGATCCGGCGTTGATCATTCAGGCCTATGCCGAC
>NKIE01000402.1:1670-3280 GCA_002256055.1 Pseudomonas sp. PGPPP3
TCGCAGCAGGCCTGCAGGTGCTGGCGCGGCTGGCCAAGGTGTTTCTATGCAAGGCGCCTGGCGTCAGCCTGCCGGGCGAGCAACTCGTCGGTGTTCAGGTGGAAAGCTTTAGCGGCCCGCATCCGGCGGGTTTGCCAGGCACCCATATGCACTTCCTCGATCCGGTCAGCGCCAGTAAGAGTGTCTGGCAGATCGGTTATCAGGATGTGATTGCCATCGGCAAACTCTTTACCACTGGGCAACTGTGGGTGGAGCGGGTGATTGCTCTGGCCGGTCCCGTGGTCAATCAACCGCGCTTGCTGTGTACGCGCCTCGGGGCGTGTTTGCAAACCCTGAGCGCTGGTGAGTTGCAGCCTGGGTTGAATCGTGTGATTTCCGGCTCGGTGTTTGGCGGACGTACCGCACGCGGCGCCTTCGCCTACCTGGGTCGCTATCACCAGCAAGTCTCCTGCCTGCACGAAGGCGACGAGCGCGAGCTGCTGCATTACCTGCGCGCCGGGGTGAACAAGCATTCGGTGCTGAATATCTTCGTTTCCAAGTTGGCCGCGGCCAAGCGCTTTGCTTTCGACACCAGCACTAACGGCAGCCCACGGGCCATGGTGCCGGTGGGCAACTACGAGGCAGTGATGCCGCTGGACATCCTGCCCACCCAGTTGCTGCGTTACCTGATCGTTGGTGACAGCGAAATGGCGCAGAAGCTCGGTTGCCTGGAGCTGGACGAAGAAGACCTGGCGCTCTGCACCTACGTGTGTGCCGGTAAGTATGAATACGGCCCGATCCTGCGGGACAACCTGCCTCGCATAGAGAAGGAGGGCTGATCGATGTCCTTGCGTAAATTCCTCGACAAAATCGAACATAACTTCGAGAAAGGCGGGCGCTTCGAGAAGTGGTACGCCCTCTATGAAGCGGCCGACACCTTCTTTTATCGTCCCGGCAGCGTGACCAAAACCACCGCTCACGTGCGCGATGGCATCGATCTCAAACGCATGATGATGACGGTGTGGTTCTGCGTGATGCCGGCACTGTTTTTCGGCATGTGGAACATCGGTTATCAGGCCAATAGCCTGTTTGCCGCGCAGCCGGAACTGCTGGCCGCCCAGGAGGGCTGGCGCTTTGCCCTGATCGGCGCGCTGGCGGGTTTTGACCCCAATAGCCTGGCGGACAACCTGATCCAGGGCGCGGCGTATTTCCTCCCGGTGTACGCAGTGACCTTTATCGTTGGCGGCTTCTGGGAGGTGCTGTTTGCCTCGATCCGCAAGCATGAGGTGAATGAAGGCTTCTTTGTGACCTCGGTGCTGTTTGCCCTGATTTTGCCGCCGAGCATTCCGCTCTGGCAGGTGGCGCTGGGTATCAGCTTCGGTGTGGTGATCGGCAAGGAAGTCTTTGGCGGCACCGGCAAGAACTTCCTTAACCCGGCCCTGGTCGGTCGCGCCTTCCTGTTTTTCGCCTATCCGGCGCAGCTCAGCGGCGATGCGGTGTGGACGGCAGTGGACGGTTTCGCCGGCGCCACCGCCCTGAGCGTTGCCGCGTCCGGTGGCATCGAACAGGTCACGGCCAATGGCTTGAGCTGGTGGAGTGCTTTTATCGGTTTTGAGCATGGCTCGATGGGT
>NKIE01000403.1 GCA_002256055.1 Pseudomonas sp. PGPPP3
ATCATAAACGGCAGCCAGATATAGACGAACACCATCCAGCGGCCCAGATGCGAGGTCGACAGGGTGCTGCCACCGACGCCGGGCATGCCGAGGATGAACTGCAGCAGCGGAGTCAGACCCATGTGTTCGACAAACCACTGGGCGACCCCGCCTTTGGCCAGCAGCAAGGTCCAGGCGTAGGCCTTGACGATATAGCTGGCCCACATCGGCATCATCACGGCGATATAGAAAAACGCCTTGGTTTTACCGCTGGTATAGCGCGCCATGTAGTAGGCGATCGGGAAGGCCAACAGCGCGCTGCCGAGGGTCACGGCGATGGCCATGTACAGGGTGCGCAGGATGATGTCGTAGTTGGCCGGCTGAAACAGGGCGGCAAAGTTACCCAGGGTCAGGTCCGTAGTGACCGCCATGGTGAAGTCGTCGAAGGTGTAGAAGCCTTGCCACATCAGGCTGAGCAGGGAGCCCAGGTAGATGGCGCCGAACCACAGCAAGGGCGGCAACAACAACAAGGCCAGATACAGGTTAGGGCGCCGGTACAGCAGGCTGGAGAAACGCCGCAGAGCACCGTTGGGTGCCATCGACGCGTAGGTTGGCTGATTCATCTCAAACCTCCTCGCGCAACTGCACCATGGCGTCGCGCGACCAACGTGCGGTTAGACGCTGGCCAGGCTGATACGCCGGGGTGCTGTCCAGCCATTGGCTGTTGGCCTGGCTGATGCTGAGGGTCTGGCCGTTATCCAGTTGCAACTCGAAGCGGGTGGTGCTGCCTTGGTACTGCACGTCATACAGCAGACCGCTGGTTTCTACTTCATGGCTGGCGATGGTGCTGTCGGCCGCGACCAAGTGGATGTGTTCCGGGCGAATCGAGAAGGGCTGGCTGCTGTTGCTCAGCTTGGCCGCCAACTCGCCGCGCAGGACGTTGGAGGTGCCGACAAATTCGGCGACAAACGCGGTGGCCGGGCGCATGTACAGGTTACGCGGGGTGTCGACCTGCTCGATGCGGCCTTTGTTGAACACCGCCACACGGTCGGACATCGACAGGGCTTCGGTCTGGTCGTGGGTGACGAAGATGAAGGTGATACCGAGCTGGCGCTGGAGTTTTTTCAGCTCGCTCTGCATCTGCTCGCGCAGCTTTAAATCCAGTGCGCCGAGCGGTTCATCAAGCAGCAATACCCGTGGGCGATTGACCAAAGCGCGAGCCAGGGCCACGCGTTGGCGCTGACCACCGGACATGGCGGCGGGCTTGCGATCGCCGTAGTCAGCCAGGGCGACCATGGCCAGGGCTTCGTCGGCTCGCGCCATGCGCTCGGCTTTGCCTACGCCTTTGACCTTGAGGCCGTAGGCGACGTTGTTGCGCACGTCCATGTGGGGGAACAGGGCGTAGTCCTGAAACACCGTATTGACGTCACGCTGATAGGGCGCGAGGCCGACAGCCTCTTCGCCATGAATGCGGATCGAGCCTGCGCTCGGTTGCTCAAAGCCAGCGATCAGGCGCAGACAGGTTGTCTTGCCAGAGCCTGAGGGGCCGAGCATGGAGAAAAATTCGCCATCCTGGATATCGATGGACACCCGGTCGACGGCTTTGACCTCGCCAAATACGCGGGATACATCGGTAAATTGCACTGCAAGGGTCATCTTCAAACTCCAGGAGGAAAACCAACCAGTACCGCAGCGGACGCGTGTGTTGCCGACACAGAAACGCCCGCTGGGGTTGGTTGTGTAACGTTGAAAGCAGTTTTGAAAGGAATCAGAAAGTCGCTTTGGCAGCGTCGCGAGCGGGCCTCAGCCGTGTCCGGCCAGCGCCGGGCCCGCAGCGTACTTATGTACGTGAGGGCCCGCGCACTGCCTGGACGAGGATCAGGCTCGCGCAGCGGCTACCGGGCGAACTTTTAGCGGCCGCCCATGATTGCGATGTAATCCTGGGTCCAGCGGCTGTAGGGCACGTATTTGCCACCCTCAGCCTGCGGGGTTTTCCAGAAGGCAATCTTGTCGAAGTTGTCGAAGCCGTTGGTGCTGCAGCCTTCGTCGCCCAACAGGGCGCCGCCTTTGCAGGCTGCCGGTACGGCTGGGACGGAGCCGAACCAGGCCGCTACGTCACCCTGAACCTTGGGCTGCAGCGACCAGTCCATCCACTGGTAGGCACAGGTTGGGTGCTTGGCATCGGCGTGCAGCATGGTGGTGTCGGCCCAGCCGGTGGCACCTTCGGCCGGTACGGTGGAGGCGATTGGCTGTTTCTCGCCCTGCAGGGTGTTGACCTGGTATTTCCACGAGCCGGAAGCGACCACACCTTCGTTCTTGAAGTCGCTCATCTGTACCGTTGCGTCATGCCAGTAGCGGTGCGCCAGGGCGTGCTGCTTGCGCAGCAGTTCGAGGGTGGCGGCGTACTGCGGCTCGGTCAGCAGGTACGGGTCCTGGATACCAAGGGCTGGCTGGGTGGCCTTCAGGTACAGGGCTGCATCGGCGATGTAGATCGGGCCGTCATAGGCCTGCACGCGGCCTTTGTTGGACTTGCCGTCCGCCAGGGTCTGCTCCTCGAACACGACCGACCAGCTGGTGGGAGCCGTCTTGAACAGGTTGGTGTTGTACATCAGTACGTTCGGGCCCCACTGATACGGGGTGCCGAAGTGCTGGTTGTTGACCACATGCCAGGCGCCGTTTTTGAGGCGCTCGTCGACGTTCTTCCAGTTCGGGATCAGGTCGAGGTTGATCGGTTGTACACGCTTGCCGGCAATCAGGCGCAGCGAGGCGTCGCCGGAGGCAGTTACCAAGTCGTAGCCGCCCTTGGCCATCAGGCTGACCATCTCGTCAGAGGTGGCGGCGCTTTTGACGTTGACCTTGCAGCCGGTTTGCTTCTCAAAGCCGGTGACCCAGTCGTAAGCCTTATCGCTTTCGCCGCGCTCCATGTAGCCAGGCCAAGCGATGATGTCGAGTTGACCTTCGCCGGCGCCAAGCGCTTTGAGCGGTTCGCCCGCCTGAACACCGGCACTGGCCAGCAGGGCGGTGGTGAGTGCGCTGAGCAGCGCGGTTTTGTGCACGATCATCGGTGTTCCCTCTTCTTTATTTGTGGTCGGGGCAGTTGAACGGCGTGTTGCAGGGTGTTTGGCCCATTACTGGGCTTTTTCTTAGAATTGCGCTGCGCCGTGGCGCGCCATGATGTGGCGCACCACGCTGTAATCTTGTAATGAGTCGCTGGACAGATCTTTACCGTAGCCCGAGCGTTTCAGGCCGCCATGGGGCATCTCACTGACCAGCATGAAATGGCTGTTGATCCAGGTGCAG
>NKIE01000404.1 GCA_002256055.1 Pseudomonas sp. PGPPP3
TTCGCCCAGAAGCTGGCCATGGCCCGCGCGGTCAAGGCCCATGGCTACCCGATGGTGCTGAACTTCGTCACCCATCGGCACAATATCGACAACATCGAGCGGATCATCGAACTGTGCCTGGAGCTGGAGGCTGACTTCGTCGAGCTGGCCACCTGTCAGTTCTACGGCTGGGCCGAGCTCAACCGCGCCGGCTTGTTGCCGACCCGTGAGCAGCTGCAGCGCGCCGAGCGCGTCACCAACGAGTGGCGGGCCAAACTGGCGGCGGAAAACCATCCGTGCAAGCTGATCTTCGTCACCCCGGACTATTACGAGGAGCGCCCCAAGACCTGCATGAACGGCTGGGGCAATCTGTTTCTCGACATCACCCCGGACGGCACCGCCTTGCCGTGCCACAGTGCGCGGCAATTGCCGGTGCAGTTTCCCAATGTGCGTGAGCACAGCATCCGCCATATCTGGCATGAGTCGTTCGGCTTCAACCGCTTTCGTGGCGACGACTGGATGCCCGAGCCGTGCCGCTCCTGCGACGAGAAGCACAAGGACCTCGGCGGCTGTCGCTGTCAGGCCTTTATGCTCACCGGTGATGCCAGCAATGCCGATCCGGTGTGCAGCAAGTCGCCCCATCACGGCGTGATCCTGCAGGCGCGCCTGGAGGCCGAGCAGGCCCACGCTGGGCCGCAGGCGTTGCAGTTTCGCAATGACAAGGCCTCGCGGCTGATCGCCAAGGGCTAAGCATGCCGGACTCGACGCAGGCCTACGGCTTCTGGCCGAGTGCTTGGACTAGTGCTGATGCGGCCGCTGCCAGCCGCGACTTTGCCGAGCTGCGGGTGGGCCTGGGCGGGGTGCTGTGGTCGCAGTTCGATCCGCTGGATGGGCGCACGTGCCTGTGGCTCTGTCGTGCTGGCCAGGCGCAATGTCTGACGCCTGCGGGGTTTTCCCTACGCAGCCGGGTGTATGAATACGGCGGTGGCGCTTTCTGTGTCGGCGACAGCGGCGTGGCCTTCGTCAATGAAGCCGATCAGCAGCTGTATTGGCAGGACTTGGCTGCGCCGCCGTTGGCGCTGACGGCGCTGGCCGATTGTCGCTATGGCGATTTGCAGTTCGACCCGCAGCGTCAGGCCGTGCTGGCGCTAGAGGAGCAGCACGGTCGTGAGGCGGTGCTGCATCGCCTGGTGCGCATCCGCGTGGCCGATGGCGCGCGCGAGGTGCTGGTCGAAGACGCGGACTTTTACGCCGCGCCGACCCTGAGTGTTGATGGCCAACGCCTGGCCTGGATCGAGTGGGATCGACCGCAGCAGCCCTGGCTGGCGACGCGCCTGTGTGTTGCCGAGCTGGATCACGCCGGCCACTGCCAGAACGTGCGGGTGCTTGCCGGGCAAGCGACGGATGAATCCTTGCAGCAGCCGTGCTTCGATGACCAAGGTCGCCTGCTGGTGCTCAGTGACCGCCAGGGTTTCTGGCAGCCGTGGCGTGAGGATCAAACCGGGCAATTGCAGGAGCTGGCCTGTGCCGCTGCCGATCACGCCGCCGCGCCCTGGCAACTGGGAGCGCGCAACTACCTGCCGCTGGCCCATGGGCACTTGCTGCTGAGCTGGTGGGAGGCAGGTTTTGCCGTGCTCGCCGAGTCGGGCGCCGCGGCTGTGCTGCCGTTGGCTCGCGAGTACAGCCGCTTTCGCCAAGTGGCGGCGGATGCTGAGTATTACTACCTGATTGCCGGTGCCGTCGATGGTCTCAGCGCCGTGCTGGCCATCGACCGGCGCAGCCAGCGCTGCCGGGTGTTGGCCGGTGGCGAGCGGTTGCTGCCAGTTGCCCAGGTGTCGCGGCCACAGGCGCTGCGCTTTGCGACGAGTGGCGGTGAGACCTGCCATGGCTTTTTCTATCCACCGCATAACCCCGCCTGCCGTGGGCCGGTGGCGAGCAAGCCACCGTTGTTGGTGTTTGTGCACGGCGGCCCGACCTCGGCCTGTTACCCGACCTTCGACCCGCGCATCCAGTTCTGGACCCAGCGCGGCTTTGCCGTGGCGGACCTCAACTACCGCGGCAGCAGCAACTTTGGTCGCGCCTACCGGCTGCGCTTGCAGGGCGCCTGGGGCGAGGTCGAGGTGGCAGATGCCGAGGCGCTGGTTCGTCATCTCAGCGAGCAGGGCTGGATCGACCCTGCGCGGGCATTTATCCGCGGCGCCAGTGCCGGCGGTTTCACCACCCTGTGTGCCCTGGCCTTTGGTCGGATGTTCGCCGGTGGCGCCAGCCTTTACGGTGTCAGCGACCCGCTAAGCCTGCGGCGCAGCACCCACAAGTTCGAAGGTGATTACCTCGACTGGCTGCTCGGCGACCCGCAGCAGCATGCCGAACGCTATCAGGCGCGTACACCACTGCTGCACAGCGAACGCATCGTGGCGCCGCTGATCTTCTTCCAGGGCGGCCTGGACGCTGTGGTGCTGCCGGCGCAAACCGAACGTATGGTGGCGGCCCTGCGCAGCTGTGGCGTGGCGGTGGAATATCATTGCTACGCGGATGAGCGTCACGGCTTTCGCCAGGCCGCCCATCTGGCCCATGCCCTGGAGGCCGAACTGGGCTTCTATCGGCAGTTGTTGTCGGGCTGATCGGCCTAGCAGCCGGTCTGCTGCGGATTACATTCAGGGGCCAATCCAGTAGGCTTGCGGGCATTCATTCCGAACAACAATAACAGGCCGTTGTATGAGCCATGCTCTAAGCCAATTGCGTAAATTTGTCTCGCCAGAAATCATCTTCGGCGCCGGTTGCCGGCATAACGTCGGCAACTATGCGAGCAACTTCGGCGCGCGCAAGGTGCTGGTGGTGTCCGACCCCGGCGTGGTCGCTGCCGGTTGGGTCGCCGATGTCGAAGCCAGCCTGCAAGCGCAGAACCTCGAATACTGTCTGTACACCGCCGTGTCGCCCAACCCGCGGGTTGAGGAAGTGATGCTCGGCGCGGTGATGTTCGCCCACAACGAGATCCGCAACGTCATCGGCGCGATCATCGATCTGGCCGAGAATGCTGCCAAGGATCCCTGGACCGTCGACCTCAGCGACAACACCGCTGACATGAAGGCGAAGCTCAAGGACCTGATCGGCGGCGACATTGCGGCCGCCTACAAGGTCACCGACAAGTCGGCCCGTTCGAACCTGCTCAACGAAGCGCGGGCCAAGGCCAAGGCCGCCTTCGCCGAAGAAGGCGGCCAGACCCAGATGGTCGCTGGCAAGCTGATGAAGAAGCTCGAAGCGGAAATCGTTCGCGGGGCGATCCTCAAGGACCGCC
>NKIE01000405.1 GCA_002256055.1 Pseudomonas sp. PGPPP3
AGTGCAGCAGCACGGCCTGATCACCCCACGCATGGCCGAGGAAGGCATGCGCGTGTTCGACGCCTACCTCGGCTTGTACCTGCCGCCACTGATGGCCAAGTGCAGCACTTAAAGCCGATATTTATCGGCATTTAAATCAGATATTGATTCCTGATAGAAAAATACCGCTTCTAATCCGGATTTTTATCGACTATAAAGTCAGCAAGTGCCGCGCACTCTGCTGCGCCACGCCCTGCTCAATCATCATCTGCGAGGTGCTGCATGTCCCGTATCGTTTCTGTCGCCGCAACCCAAATGGCCTGCTCCTGGGATCGCGCTGCGAATATCGCCAACGCCGAAAAACTGGTGCGCCAAGCCGCCGCCAAGGGCGCTCAGATCATCCTGATTCAGGAACTGTTCGAGACTCCGTACTTCTGCCAGAAGCCCAACGCCGACTACACCCAGCTGGCCACTCCGGTCGAAACCAACGCCGCTATTGTCCATTTCCAGAAAGTGGCCAAGGAACTGCAAGTGGTGTTGCCGATCAGCTTCTTCGAACTGGCCGGGCGCGCGCGCTTCAACAGCATCGCCATCATCGATGCAGACGGCAGCAACCTCGGTACCTACCGCAAGAGCCACATCCCAGATGGCCCTGGCTACCACGAGAAGTACTACTTCAACCCGGGCGATACCGGCTTCAAAGTGTGGAACACTCGCTACGCCAAGATCGGCGTGGGCATCTGCTGGGACCAGTGGTTCCCTGAGTGCGCGCGCAGCATGGCGCTGCTCGGCGCGGAAATCCTCTTCTACCCGACCGCTATCGGCAGCGAGCCCCACGATCCGGGTATCACCTCCCGCGATCACTGGCAGCGCGTACAGCAAGGCCACGCCGGCGCCAACCTGATGCCGCTGGTCGCCTCCAACCGCATCGGCAAAGAAGAGCAGGACGACTTCGACATCACCTTCTACGGCTCGTCGTTTATCGCCGACCAGTTCGGCAAAAAAGTTGAAGAGTTGAATGAGACCGAAGAAGGCATCCTGGTGCACAGCTTCGACCTTACCGAGCTGGAAAAAGTACGCACCGCCTGGGGCACCTTCCGCGATCGCCGGCCGAACCTGTACGGCGCCATCGCTACCCTCGATGGCGTGCTCAAATCCGAGTAAACGCGTAATTTGTCGGATGGCTTGAGCGCGGCGATAGATATCGACACAACGCGCCTTGCCCCATCCGCCCCAGCCCCCTGTTTTGGTGACCCTATGACCACTCTGACCAGCACCCCCAGCGCCGATGGTTTTCATATGCCGGCGGAATGGGCTCCCCACAGCCAGACCTGGATGGTCTGGCCGCAGCGCCCGGACAACTGGCGTCTCGGCGGCAAGCCGGCACAGGCCGCCTTCACGGCTGTGGCCAAGGCGATTGCCGAGTTCGAACCCGTAACCATCGGCGTGTCCGCCGAGCAGTATGAGAACGCCTGCGCGCGCCTCGACCAGGCCAATATCCGCGTGGTGGAAATCACCAGCGATGACGCCTGGGTACGCGACACCGGACCGACCTTCGTCATCAACGACCAGGGTGACGTGCGCGGTGTCGACTGGACCTTCAACGCCTGGGGCGGCTTCGACGGCGGCCTGTACTGGCCATGGCTGCGCGACGATCAGGTCGCGCGCAAGATCCTCGAAATCGAACGCTACCCGCGTTACCGCACCGAGGGCTTCGTGCTTGAAGGCGGCGCCATCCACGTCGATGGCGAAGGCACCCTACTGACCACCGAGGAATGCCTGCTCAACCAGAACCGCAACCCGCAGCTGTCGCGGGCCGACATCGAAGCCCAGCTGCGCAGTCACTTGGGCATCGACCGGGTCATCTGGCTGCCCAACGGCCTGTTCAACGATGAAACCGACGGTCACGTCGACAACTTCTGCTGCTTCGTGCGCCCCGGCGAAGTACTGCTGGCCTGGACCGACGACACGCACAACCCCAACTACGAGCGCTGTCAGGCAGCCATGCGGGTATTGGAAAGCGTGCGCGACGCCCAGGAGCGCCAGCTGATCGTGCACAAGATGCCGATCCCCGGCCCGCTGTATGCGACCGAGGAAGAATGCGCCGGCGTCGACCCAGTGGACGGCAGCCAGGAGCGTAGCCCTCACGTGCGCCTGGCCGGCTCCTACATCAACTTCCTGATCGTCAACGGCGGCATCATCGCGCCCAAGTTCGACGACCCGATGGACGCCGAAGCCGAGGCCATCCTCCAGCGCCTGTTCCCCAACCACCGTGTGGTGATGGTGCCTGGCCGCGAGATCCTCCTCGGTGGCGGCAATATCCACTGCATCACCCAGCAACAGCCGGCACCGCAACAGCGCTGAAAAGCCGGCGGTCGGGAGCCTCCCGACCGTCGCTCAAACTTGTCCACGGCTAGGCTTGCAACGCTCAAGCCTGCCCTGCGGCGCAGTTTTAGCCGCGTGAGCGGCGCTCCAGCACCTCGAACAACACCATGCCAGCCAGCATGGCGGCGACAAACAGCAACACCTGCCAATGACCGGTAAGCAGTATCGCCACTGCCGGCCCCGGACAAATGCCAGCGATACCCCAACCGATGCCAAACAGCAGGCTACCGCCGATCAGACGACGATCCAGCTCACGCTTGACCGGCAACTGCATCGGCGCACCCAGCAAGGAGTGGGAGCGACGCTTGGCCCACGTCAGGGGCAACAGGGCCACGGCGATAGCGGCAGCCATCACCAGCGCCAGCGACGGGTCCCAGGCACCGCCGAGATCGAGAAAACTCAACACCTTGGCCGGGTTGGCCATGCCCGCCAGCAACAAGCCAAGACCGAAGATCAACCCGGCGAGAAACGCAGTCATCTTGTTCATGCTCACACTCCCAGGCCGTGACGGAGGACATACACCGTGGCAAAGCCACTGGCCATAAACGCCAGGGTTGCCACCAAAGAGCGCGGAGACAGACGCGAGATGCCGCACACGCCATGCCCACTGGTGCAACCGGCGCCATAGCGCGTGCCCACCCCCACCAGCAGGCCAGCCAGCAGCAGGCTCAGCCATCCGCCCTGAAATTCAATGACCGGCAAAGCCGCGAATACCTGCCAAAGCAGCGGCGCCAGCAACAGGCCAAGCAGGAACAACGCTTTCTCCCCGCGCCCCTCACCACCACGCGCCAGCAAGCTGCCAAGCAAACCGCTGATGCCGGCGATGCGCCCGTTAAACAGCACAAACAACGCCGCCGCCAAGCCAATCAGCGCACCACCTGCCAGCGCCGACCAGGGCGT
>NKIE01000406.1 GCA_002256055.1 Pseudomonas sp. PGPPP3
TGCGCGGTCGCTCGCCTATAATGCGCGGTTCTGCGAACCACCCTTTGAGCCCGCATGACCAAGAAGCTGTATATCGAAACCCACGGCTGCCAGATGAACGAGTACGACAGCTCGCGCATGGTCGACCTGCTGGGTGAACACCAAGCCATCGAACTGACCGAACGCGCCGAAGACGCTGACGTGATCCTGCTTAACACCTGCTCGATCCGCGAGCGCGCCCAAGACAGGGTGTTCTCCCAGCTCGGCCGCTGGCGTGAACTGAAGCTGGAAAACCCCGACCTGGTAATCGGCGTCGGCGGCTGCGTGGCCAGTCAGGAAGGTTCGGCGATTCTCAAGCGCGCGCCCTATGTCGACGTGGTGTTCGGCCCGCAGACCCTGCATCGTCTGCCGGAAATGCTCGATGCCGCGCGCAGCTCCGGTACCGCCCAGGTGGATATCTCCTTCCCGGAAATTGAAAAATTCGACCGCCTGCCAGAACCACGCGTGGAAGGCCCGACGGCCTTCGTCTCGGTGATGGAAGGCTGCAGCAAGTACTGCTCGTTCTGCGTCGTGCCCTACACCCGCGGCGAAGAAGTCAGCCGCCCGTTCAGCGACGTGCTGCATGAGGTGCAACACCTGGCCGAACACGGTGTGCGCGAAGTCACCCTGCTCGGGCAGAACGTCAACGGTTACCGCGGCAGCAGCGACGACGGTCGCTTCATCGACCTGGCCGAGCTGATTCGCGCCGTGGCCGCCATCGACGGCATCGAGCGCATTCGCTACACCACCTCGCACCCGCTGGAGTTCTCCGACGCCTTGATCACGGCCCACGCCGAGGTGCCGGAACTGGTCAAACAGCTGCACTTGCCGGTGCAATCGGGCTCTGACCGCATTCTCGCCGCCATGAAGCGCGGCCATACAGCGCTGGAATACAAGTCGCGGATTCGCAAGCTGCGCGCCGCCGTACCGGACATCATCATCAGCTCGGACTTTATCGTCGGCTTCCCCGGCGAAACCGATAAAGACTTCGAGCAGACCATGAAGCTGATCGAAGAGGTCGGCTTCGACTTCTCCTATTCCTTCGTCTACAGCGCTCGCCCCGGCACACCGGCCGCCGACCTGAGCGACGACACGTCGCAGGAAACCAAGCGCGAGCGCCTGGCGCGCCTGCAGTACAAGCTCAGCCAGCAGGGTTTCGAGAACAGTCGACGAATGGTCGGCAGCGTGCAGCGCATCCTGGTCAGCGACTACTCGAAAAAAGACCCAGGCCAACTGCAAGGCCGCAGCGAGGCCAACCGCATCGTCAACTTCCGCAGCGACAACCCGCGCCTGATTGGCCAGTTTGTCGACGTGCGCATCGACGAAGCCCGCCCCAATTCGCTGTTCGGCACGCTACTGAACGATTGACTCAATGGTCGGCCATGCTTTCACCCATGGCCGACCGGGGTTATCCTGCGTCCCACTATCCCGATTAAAAGATCACCTTGAACGCACCCATAGAACCTCATCGTTTTACCCTGGAGCCCTTTGAGGCGCGGCGTTTCGCCAACCTCTGCGGGCAATTCGACGAGCACCTGCGGCTGATCGAACAGCGCCTGGAGATCGAAATCCGCAACCGCGGCAATCAGTTCGAACTGCTCGGCGCACCGCAACAGACGTTGTCAGCTGAACAATTACTGCGCCGCCTGTATCGCGAAACCGACGCCAGCGACTTGTCGCCGGACATGGTTCACCTGTTTCTGCAGGAAACCGCCATGACCGAGCAGAACCTGCCCAGTGCCGAGCCGAGCATCGCCCTGCGCACCCGCAAAGGCATGATTCGCCCGCGCGGCACCAACCAGCAGCGCTACGTCAAAGCCATCCTCGACCACGACATCAACTTCGGCATCGGCCCAGCCGGCACCGGCAAGACTTACCTGGCCGTGGCCTGCGCCGTGGACGCCCTGGAACGCGAGCAGATTCGCCGCATCCTTTTAGTGCGCCCTGCGGTGGAAGCCGGCGAGAAGCTGGGGTTTCTGCCCGGCGACCTGTCGCAGAAGATCGACCCCTACCTGCGCCCCCTGTACGACGCTCTCTACGAGATGCTCGGCTTTGAGCAGGTGGCCAAGCTGATCGAGAAACAGGTGATCGAAGTCGCGCCGCTGGCCTATATGCGCGGCCGCACCCTGAACAACAGCTTCATCATCCTCGACGAAAGCCAGAACACCACCCTGGAACAGATGAAGATGTTCCTCACCCGCATCGGCTTCGGCTCGACGGCAGTGATCACCGGCGACATCACCCAGGTCGACCTGCCGCGCGGCACCAAAAGCGGCCTGACCCACGTGATCGACGTGCTGCGCGACGTACCCGGCATCAGCTTCACGCACTTCAAGCCCAAGGACGTGGTGCGCCATCCGCTGGTGCAGCGCATCGTTGAAGCCTACGAGCGCTTCGAGGCCGGCCAGGCACCACACGACGCCAAGGCGCACCGCAATGATTGAACTGGACCTGCAGATTGCCAGCGAAGGCCAGGCGCCGAGCCTTGAGCAGTTGCAACAGTGGTGCGCCCTGGCCCTGCGCCAGCGCAGCGCCGACTCGGAACTGACCATTCGCCTGGTCGATGAAGCCGAAGGCCGCGAGCTGAACAACACCTGGCGGCACAAGGACTACGCCACCAACGTGCTGTCGTTCCCGGCGGACGTACCAGAAGGTTTGCTGGATATCCCGCTGCTTGGCGACCTGGTGATCTGCGTCCCCGTGGTCGAGCGCGAGGCTGCCGAACAGGGCAAGAGTCTGGAGGCGCACTGGGCCCACCTGGTGATCCACGGTTGCCTGCACCTGCTCGGCTACGACCATATCGACGACGATGAAGCCGAAGAGATGGAGAGCCTGGAACAGAACTTGCTCGCCGAACTGGGCCATCCCGATCCCTATGCGGACGATGAATAAACACACCCGCGGCAACCCCATTAGCGCCACTCAGCACCAAGGAGCTGTGAGTACACAAGCATGAGCGAAGACCGATCGAGTAGCGGGCAAAAGTCCTGGCTGGGCAAAATTACCCAGGCTTTTACCCATGAACCGAAAAATCGCCAGGAGCTGCTGCAACTCCTGCGCGAGGCACACCAGAACAAGCTGCTGGACGCCGAAGCCCTGGCCATCGTCGAGGGCGCCATTCAGGTCGCCGACCTGCAGGTACGAGACATTATGGTGCCGCGCTCACAGATGATCAGCATCAAGGCGTGCCAGTCGCCCCAGGAGAAACACCCGGCGAACCTCGACTCAGCCACCTCGC
>NKIE01000407.1 GCA_002256055.1 Pseudomonas sp. PGPPP3
CCCGCGACTCGGACTCGCCTTCGTCATCGGCGGCAATCTCATCGCCCGGTACCAGGTTAAGCGTCGACTTGCAGCGCTCTTTCGGCGGCAAGGCATACCCAGAGCAACCGAGGAATACACCGGTCGAGGCGGTGCGAATCATCATCGGCCGGCCGCATTCACGGCAGGCAATATCGGTCGGCGTCGGCTGGTTGGCACGCATGCCGGCGTCAGGCAACTCGGCCACTTCAAGCTTCTTCTTGAAGCCCTTGTAGAAGTCATCCAGCACGTTCTTCCAGTCACGCTGACCTTGCGCTACGTCGTCGAGATGCTCTTCCATGCCGGCGGTAAAGCCGTAGTCCATCAGATCGGAGAAGCTCTCGCACAGGCGTTCGGTGACGATGTCGCCCATCTTCTCGGCATAGAAACGCCGATTCTGAGTGGTCACATAGCCACGTTCCTGGATGGTGGAAATGATCGCCGCGTAGGTCGAAGGACGACCGATGCCACGCTTTTCCAACTCTTTAACCAGGCTGGCTTCAGAGAAACGCGCTGGCGGCTTGGTGAAGTGCTGGGTCGGATCAAGCTTGAGCAGCTTAAGCGCTTCGCCCTGCTGCATGTCTGGCAACACATCGTCTTCGCCAGGCTTGCTCTGCTGCGGCTGGGCGCGAGTGTAACCGTCGAACTTGAGAATACGGCCCTTGGCGCGCAGCTCGAAGGTACCGGCAGCAACACTGACACTGGTCGACAGGTATTCGGCCGGCGGCATCTGGCAGGCTACGAACTGGCGCCAGATCAATTCATACAAGCGCTCGGCATCACGCTCCATGCCGGTGAGCTGGGTCGGCTTGAGGTTAACGTCGGATGGACGGATCGCCTCGTGCGCCTCCTGGGCGCCCTCCTTGCTCGAATACACGATCGGCTTGGCCGGCAGGTACTTCTTGCCGTACTCGCTCTCAATAAAGCCGCGCACCATCTCCACGGCATCGGCCGAGAGGTTGGTGGAGTCGGTACGCATATAGGTGATGTAGCCAGCTTCATACAGACGCTGGGCCATCATCATGGTCTTCTTCACGCCGAAGCTCAGGCGATTGCTCGCCGCCTGCTGCAGGGTCGAAGTGATGTAAGGCGCCGACGGCTTGCTGCTGGTCGGTTTGTCTTCGCGTTTGACAATGCTGTAGCTGGAGGCTTTGAGCTTCTCCAGCGCGGCCATGGCCTGCTGTTCATTCAGCGGCTTGAAGGCCTCGCCGTTCTCGCGGGCCACTTCAAATTTGACGTTGGCGCCTTTGCTGCTGGCCAGATCCGCATGGATCTCCCAGTACTCTTCCGGGTTGAAGGCGCGGATTTCTTTCTCGCGCTCCACCACCAGCTTCACGGCAACCGACTGCACCCGGCCAGCCGACAGGCCACGGGCGATCTTCTGCCACAACAGCGGCGAGACCATGTAGCCCACCACGCGATCGAGGAAACGACGCGCTTGCTGGGCGTTGACCCGGTTGATATCCAGCTCACCAGGGGTGGAGAAGGCCTCTTGAATGGCCTTCTTGGTAATTTCGTTGAACACCACGCGCTTATAGCGGCTGTCATCACCACCAATGGCTTCGCGCAGGTGCCAGGCAATGGCTTCCCCCTCGCGGTCCAAGTCGGTTGCGAGATAGATGGTGTCGGCATCTTTGGCCAGGCGGCGCAGCTCTTCGACCACCTTCTCTTTGCCAGGGAGGATCTCGTACTTGGCTTTCCAGCCATGTTCGGGGTCAACACCCATGCGCGCCACCAGTTGACGCTTGGCTTTTTCCTTGGGCGACAGGGCCGGCGCCTCGCCAGCAGCCGCCTTGCCACGTTTGACCGGCTCTTTGGCCGCACTTGCCGAACCGCTGGTAGGCAGGTCACGGATATGGCCGATGCTCGACTTCACCACGTACTGGTTGCCCAAGTACTTGTTGATGGTCTTGGCCTTGGCCGGGGATTCCACGATGACCAGCGATTTGCCCATGGATCGGAAAGTTCCTGAATTCGAGAGAGGAAAGGCACGTGGTGCCTGACGCGGCACCGCTATATATAGTGGCCCTAGAGGTGAGGTCAAGCGCGCATGTCGCGCCGGCTCATCTCAAGGACGCGAAATGATCGGCTCTTGAGCCTCAATCAAGGCAAAACGCGGCACCTGCTGCCCGTCGACCTCGACCGTTTCAGTAAACATGCCGAGCGGCCGCACCCACAAACCATAGTCGCCATATAGCGTCTGATACACCACCAGCCACTCTTCGGTTTCCGAATGTCGCGCCACATCCAGCACGCGGTATTCAGGGCCCTTGTAATGACGATAGCGGCCGGGTTGCAAAAACATCTCGGTACTCCTTGATCGCTGCTGCTACAAAAAACAGCACCTGCAGAAAAACAAAAACCGGGGCACAGGGCCCCGGTTTTACGTCAACGAACGCTTACAGGCGTTCGAAGACGGTGGTGATGCCTTGGCCGAGACCAATACACATGGTGGACACACCGAAGGTGCCGCCATTTTGCTTCATCACGTTCAACAGGGTGCCGGAAATACGCGCACCGGAGCAACCGAACGGGTGACCGAGGGCGATAGCGCCACCGTGCAGGTTGACCTTTTGCTCCATAACGTCGAGCAGTTTCAGGTCTTTCAGCACCGGCAGGGCCTGGGCAGCAAAGGCTTCGTTGAGTTCAACGAAGTCGATGTCAGCCATGGTCAGGCCAGCACGCTTAAGGGCTTTCTGGGTCGATGGCACTGGGCCGTAACCCATGATCGCTGGGTCAACACCCGCAACAGCCATAGCACGTACAACAGCCATCGGCTGAATGCCGAGGTCTTGGGCGCGCTGAGCCGACATCACGATCATGCAGGAAGCGCCGTCAGTGATCTGCGAGGACGTACCTGCAGTCACGGTGCCGCCTTTCGGGTTGAACGCTGGCTTCAAGGCCGCCAGGCTTTCCAGGGTGGTTTCCGGACGAATGGTTTCGTCGTAGTCGAACACCTTCAGGAAGCCGTTCTCGTCGTAGCCTTGCATCGGGATGATTTCATCCTTGAACTTGCCTTCGACGGTGGCTTTTTGCGCCAGACGGTGCGAACGCTCACCGAATGCATCCTGCTTCTCACGGCTGATGCCATGCATCTTGCCGAGCATTTCAGCAGTCAGACCCATCATGCCCGACGCTTTGGCAGCGTACAGGGACATGTGCGGGTTTGGATCAACGCCGTGCATCATGCTGACGTGGCCCATGTGCTCCACACCGCCGATGACGAACACGTCACC
>NKIE01000408.1 GCA_002256055.1 Pseudomonas sp. PGPPP3
GGCCCGGCGGAGTTCGAAAGCACGCCGCGGCGCATCGAGAAGGCGCGCAGCCCCGGCGGCAGCTCCTGTGTCGGCATCCACCCTCTCAAGCCCGGCAGTTATGGCTTCTTCGACGAGTTCCACCCGGAACTGCCGCCTGGCGTGATCGAGGCTCGTTGAGCCGTTAATTTCGAGGTTTACCCCATGGAACAAGCCCTGCTGATCGTCTGGCGCGAAAGCGTCGAGGCCCTGTTGGTAATCGGGATTTTATTCGCCTGGCTGCGCCAGCAACCCGACAGGCGCCACGCCATGGTCTATCTGTGGGGCGGCGTCGGGCTGGGCCTGCTGTTGGCCGGGCTGCTGGCCGGCTTGATGGCCTTGGCGGGCAACTGGATGAATGGCCCGTCAGGGGAATGGTTCCAGGCCGGCCTGAGCCTGGTCGCCAGCCTGCTGATCTTGCAGATGGCCTGCTGGATGGCTCGCTACGGCGGGCAACTGCGCCAGCAACTGCAGCGCGACGCCGGCGCCGCCTTGCAGCAAGGCCGTTTACTCAGCCTGAGCCTGCTGGTGGCGCTGGCCGTGGCCCGCGAGGGCAGCGAAACGGTGATCTTTCTCTATGGTGTCAGCACCACAGCCAACCCATCCAGCCTGGCCCTCGGCGCCCTGTTCGGCTTGCTGCTGGGGCTGGCGTGCTTTGCCCTGTTGCAGGCCGGCAGCCGCTTTATCGCCTGGCGGCAATTCTTTTTAATCAGCGAATGGCTGCTGATTTTGCTCGGCGGCGCCCTGCTGATCAGCGCCCTGGACCGCGCCAGCGCGCAGTGGATGGCCCTGGAACTGCCCGAGCAACTGTACAACCTGATCGGTACGCCGCTGTGGGACAGCTCGGCCCTGCTGGATGACGGCAGCCGCATCGGCACCCTGCTGGCCAGCCTGACCGGCTACCGGGCCATGCCCTCGACCCTCCAGGCACTGCTGCTGGGCGGCTACTGGCTGCTGGCCTGGCGCCTGCTGCGCAAACCAGCACCCATGCTGCGGAGCAGCCTGGCGTGAACACCGCCATTAATGTCTGGTTAACTCAAGTGGGGCACGCCATGCGCCGCCACGCTGGGGTGATCCGCCACCTGCAATGGGCGGTGGTGCTGTTCTACTGCGTGCTGCTGGTCATCCCCGTGCTCTTGCCGTTACCGCCGGCCGAAGCGGGACTCCTCAACAACCTGACCTTGCTGGCGCAGTTTCTGTTCTGGGGGCTGTGGTGGCCCTTTGTGCTGCTCTCGGTGGTGCTATTCGGTCGGCTCTGGTGCGGCGTGCTCTGCCCGGAAGGCGCGCTCAGCGAATGGGCCAGCCAGCGTGGTTTGGGTCGCGGTACGCCGCGCTGGATGCGTTGGGGCGGCTGGCCTACCCTGGCCTTTCTGCTCACCACCCTGTACGGCCAGCTGATCAGTGTTTACGACTACGCCCAGGCTGCCCTGCTGATTCTCGGCGGCTCGACCCTGGCAGCCATGCTGGTGGGCTTTCTTTATGGTCGCGGCAAACGGGTCTGGTGCCGTTACCTGTGCCCGGTCAGCGGCGTGTTCGGGTTACTGGCCAAGCTGGCGCCAGTGCATGTCCATGTCGAGGAACAACGCTGGCGCGCCAACGCCGCGCCGCACCTGCCGCCGCCCAACTGCGCGCCGCTGCTGGACATCCGCCGCATGCGCGGCGCCTCGGCCTGTCACGCCTGCGGTCGCTGCAGCGGCCAGCGCGATGCGGTGCAACTGATCGCCCGTTCCAGCAACGAAGAAATCGTCCGCTACGGCAATAACCCTGAGAGCTACTGGGACGTGCGTCTGCTGCTCTACGGCGTGATTGGCCTGGCCATGGGCGCCTTTCAGTGGACGGTCAGCCCCTGGTTTATCAGCCTCAAGCAAGCCATGGCCGAATGGTTGGTGACCCGCGATATTTTCTGGCCGCTGGAGGCCGACGCGCCCTGGTGGCTGCTGACCCACTACCCGCAACTGAACGATGCCTTTACCTGGCTGGACGGCCTGGCGATCAGCCTTTACCTATTGGCCGCCAGCGTGCTGCTGGGCGGCAGTTTGCAGCTGCTGATCCACATCAGCAGCCGCCTGGCCGGACAGACTCCAGCCTTTGCCCGCCAGCTCATGCTGTGCCTAATCCCTTTGGGCGCCGCCGGGTTGTTTCTCGGCCTCTCGGCCACCACGGTCAAGCTGCTGCGCTACGAAGGCCTGGCCCTGCTCTGGGTCCAACCAACCCGCGCCGCCCTGCTGCTGGCGGCCATCGGCTGGTGCCTATGGCTAAGCTGGCGGGTCTGCTCCGCCCTGCCCGCCGCCCGCAAGGCGGCTTTATTGCTGAGCATGGCTCTGGCCTGCAGCCTGATTGGCTATGGCTGGTGGTTGCAGTTCTGGGGTTGGTGAAAACCACGCTGCGGAGCAAACGACGCACGGATTCACGCAAGTACTTGATCCCCCCATCACCGGCAAAGTCCGCAGCTGAATCGGCGCCTGCAGCAAGGGTAGAACGGCTCGGCGACCTGCACAGCGCGCTAACCACCTGATCCAACCAGACCTGGCGGCCCTGGCGATCAACGACGAACTGGGTTTCGTTGTAGGTTGGCGTTGAGCGTAGCGAAGCCCAACAGGCCAGGGCCGGATCGTTGGGCTTCGCCGCCTTGCGCCTCAACCCAACCTGCATGCTGGCAAAAAATGGCTCTATCCATACAGGTTGAATGTGCGATTGGGCTTCTGTAGGCGCGGATTTATCAGCGATGCCGTTGGACTTGATAGCGTCGCGGCTGAAGCCCTACGGCGTGACGCCAGCGCGGCAACAGTTAACGATATAAAGCAAAAAAAATGGCCGCAACAGCGGCCAAAAGGGAGGATTGAGGGGTTAGCCGCCGGTCATATTCATAAAGCGCAGCACCTGCACATCGTCGTTCAGGCGGAAGTCGTGGCCCCAGGGTTTGCGGGCGATGGCGCCCAGCAGGGCGTCGCGGATGCGCGCCGGTTCGCCGGGATAGCGACGCAGGATGGCCTTCAGATCCAGGCCATGTTCGTTGCCCAGGCACAGCAACAAGCGGCCTTCGGCAGTCAGGCGTACGCGGTTGCAGCTGCCGCAGAAGTTGTGACTGTGCGGCGAGATAAAGCCGATACGGGTGTTGTCCACGCCAGGAATGCGCCAGTAGCGGGACGGCCCCTGGGTCGATTCGGCGGATTCGACCAAGTCGTAGCGCTGCTCGATCAGGGCACGCACCTCGGCACTGGAAC
>NKIE01000409.1 GCA_002256055.1 Pseudomonas sp. PGPPP3
CGTAACCAGCATTGAGAGCCCCATGACAGACGAGACCCCGATAATCGACCAGGCCCTGACTCGTGAGAGCCTTTACGGCACCGATGGCGAGCCTACCTATGGCGGTATCACCAGCTTTATGCGCCGTCGCTACAGCCGCGATCTGCGTGGCGTGGATATAGCCATCAGCGGCATCCCGTTCGATACCGCGACCAGTAACCGTCCCGGCAGTCGCTTTGGACCGCGAGCGATTCGCGAAGCCTCAGTGCAATCGGCCTGGGCGCGTCATTGGCCTTGGGAGTTTGACCCGTTCGACCTGCTGGCCTGTGTTGATTACGGCGATTGCTTCTTCGATTACGGCAAGCCGGAGCAAACGCCGGCGGCGATCAGGGCGCATGCCGAGCGGATTCTGGCCGCAGGCAGCGCCATGCTGACCCTGGGCGGTGATCACTTCATCAGCTACCCGCTGCTGCAAGCGCATGCGGCCAAACATGGCCCGCTGTCGCTTATTCATTTCGATGCGCACCATGACCTGGAGTGCGATGGAGAGGAGCAGCGTATCGATCATGGTTCGATGTTCTACCACGCGGTTCGCGAAGGCCTAGTCGATCCGGCGCGCTCCATTCAGATTGGCCAGCGCACCACCAATGATGACGTCATGGGCTTTCAGGTGCTGAACGCCAATGCGGTCCATGAACATTCCAATAAAGACTTGGCGGAGATCATTCGTGCCCGGGTTGGCGACAGCCCGGTCTATCTCACCTTCGACATTGACTGCCTGGATCCGGCCTTTGCGCCTGGCACCGGTACGCCGGTGTGTGGTGGCTTATCCAGCCATCAGGCATTGGCCATTCTGCGTGGCCTGCGCGGCATTAACCTGGTCGGTATGGACGTGGTTGAAGTGGCGCCACCTTACGATCACGCCGAGATTACCGCGCTTGCCGGTGCCGCCGTGGCCATGGAGATGATCTGCCTGTATGCCGCGCGGCATAAGTTGTAAGTCGGCTGCCGCTCTGCAGTGAGCAAGAGCGGCGTGCTGGCCTTAGTCCGCTTCTTGCTCTTCCGCTTTTTCAATCGGCGTGGCGAGCACTTTGTCGATTCGTTTGCCGTCCATGTCGACCACCTCGAACATCCAGCCGTCCCACTGCACGCGGTCACTGGTCGCCGGGACCCGGCCCAAGAGCAGCATGATCATGCCGGACACGGTGTGAAAGCGTCCTTTGTCTTCCTCGGGCACGGTCTTGAGCGTCAGGCGGTCCTTCATCTCCGGGATCGGGATGGCGCCATCGAGCAGCCAGGAGCCATCGTGGCGCTGTACCGCCCAGGCGTCATCCGCATTGTGGGTCGTGAACTCGCCGGTCACGGCTTCGAGAACGTCCTGCAGGGTAACGATGCCCTCTACTTCGCCGTATTCATCGATCACGAAGGCCATCTGCATGCTGCTGGCGCGGAACTGCTCCAGTAGCTCCATGCCGGTGAGGGTTTCTGGCACGTACACGCAGGGGTGCAATTGCTCGGTGAAGTCGGGTTTTTCCCCCTTGGCCAGGCACGCAAAAGCCTGTTTGGCATGACCCACGCCGAGCAAGTTGTTCAGCCCACCGTCGCAGACCGGGAACCTAGAGTGTTCCGACTCGATCATCATCTGGATGTTTTCTTCCGGCGTTTTACGCACGTCGACATACACAAGGGCCGAGCGCGGGATCATCAGCGAGCCAAGCTGGCGGTCGTCCAGGCGGAACACGTTGCGCACCATCTCGTGCTGATGCTGCTCGATAACACCGGACTCCGAGCCCTCTTCGAGCATGGCGTGGATTTCTTCCTCGGTAACCCCGGAGTTGTTGACCAAACGCACACCCATGATGCGCAGGATCGCGTGGGTCGACCACGACAGCAGCAATACAAACGGGCGGGTCAGGAAGGCCAGGGTCACCATCGGGCGCGCCACCAGGCGGGCAATGGCTTCGGGGTTGAGTTGGCCGATGCGTTTGGGCACCAGCTCGCCGATCACAATGGAAACGTAGGTGATCACGATCACGACGCCGGCAGTGGCGCCGATGCTGGCTGTGCTGCTGGCTACGCCAAAGGTTTGTAGCCAGGTGGCCAGCGGCGCGGCGAGCACGGCCTCACCGACGATACCGTTGAGGATGCCGATGGAGGTGATACCGATCTGGATGGTCGAGAGGAACTTGGTCGGGTCCTCGCCAAGTTTCAATGCCACGGCGGTGGCCGAGTCGCCGTCGGCGGCGAGTTTCATCAGTCGAGCCTTTCTGGCGGCGACCAGGGCAATTTCCGACATGGCTAACAGGCCATTGAGGATGATCAGAAATGCCAATGCAAAAAGTTCCACGCGTGTTCTCCCGGTGCATTTTCGGCGCACCACACCTGTGTGTTCGTATCGATTAAGGCGTTAAGCGCCTTTAGGCTGCAATGGTTTGTAGCGCTGCTGGGTAGGCTCTTGCTTCGAGCTTAGCCATGCAGCCTGGGTGAACGCTCGGGGCTTGATCTGGAGGCGGCCTTACAGCGGGTACTGCAGGCTTTCGCGGGTGATAAACGCCAATGGCAGCGCTCTTGCGATCGCACACAGCGTCTGGATCTGCAGGCTTTGTGAGTGTATCGCCCATGCGGTCGTAGACACTGGTTAGGTCAATACGATCGAGATGGCCGCGTGGGCTGATGATCGCCGATGGTTGATCGGCCAGGAGGTGCACTGAACGGTCAGAGCAATCTATCGGGGGGACGCTTCGACTGGGAGGTTCCGGCGAGGAGGGCATTTGGATACGCAAAAAAATGAGGGAACCAAGCATAACTTCGATTGTCGCGAGAGCGGCTGGCCGATGTTTTACAAACTGTGTGCTTGCTGCGTTCGCGCTCAGTCCTGCTGCATGCCCGCGCGTTTTAGCAATTGTTTGCAGCGTTCAGACAAGTGCAGCACGCGCAGGTGTTTACCGGCTTTGCTGTAGCGTTCACGCAGGGTTTTCAGCGCGGCGATGGCCGAGTAGTCGACGAAGCTCAGGTGGCGGCAGTCGAGGGTGACTTGGGCCGGGTCGTTGGCGGGGTCGAACTGGTTGAGAAACGGCGTGGTTGAGGCGAAGAACAGGGTGCCATGCACGCGGTAGAGTTTGCTGCCGTCGGCCTGCAGGTCGCTGTCGGCATACAGTTCGCGGGCCTGTTGCCAGGCAAAGTTCAGCGCCGCGATGACGATGCCGCAGAGCACCGCGGTGGCCAGGTCGGTGAATACGGTGATGGTGGTCACGGCGATG
>NKIE01000410.1 GCA_002256055.1 Pseudomonas sp. PGPPP3
CACCAAGCCAACGCGAAAAACTAAACACTAGTTTCATTTATTTGCCGCAAACAGCGGTCATCGTGATGGCTATTGCCGGCAACTGGACAGGCAGGCAGGCATTCGGCATAGTCCCCGCACGACCATAAAGGACATTCCCATGGCCACCCTACTGGTGCTCCACGGCCCCAACCTGAATCTGTTGGGCACGCGCGAGCCAGGCGTCTACGGCGCCACCACACTGGAGCAGATCAACCTCGATTTGGAGCGCCGCGCCCGCGAAGCCGGCCACCACCTGCAGTACTTGCAGAGCAATGCCGAGTACGAGCTGATCGAGCGAATTCACGCCGCGCGCAATGAAGGCGTCGACTTTATCCTGATCAATCCTGCCGCTTTTACCCATACCAGCGTCGCATTACGTGACGCATTGCTGGCGGTGAGCATCCCATTCATCGAAGTGCACCTCTCCAACGTGCACAAACGTGAAGCTTTCCGTCATCACTCCTACTTCTCCGATGTGGCTGTGGGAGTGATCTGCGGTCTGGGTGCCACCGGCTATCGCCTGGCCCTGGACGCGGCAATCGAACAACTTGAACGCCCCTGACCTCACTTTGGGAGTCGCTGCTGAATGGATATCCGTAAAGTTAAAAAACTGATCGAACTGCTGGAAGAATCTGGCATCGATGAACTTGAAATCCGCGAAGGCGAAGAGTCTGTGCGCATCAGCCGCCACAGCAAGCAACCCGCCTACGCCCAGCCGATGTATGCACCGGCCATGGCACCGGCTCCGGCCGCTGCACCTGTGGCCGCGGCTGCACCCGTCGCTGCCGCTGAAGCTGCAGCACCGAAGCTGAACGGCACCGTGGCCCGCTCGCCAATGGTCGGCACCTTCTACCGCACCCCGGCACCGACTTCGCCTGCCTTTGTCGAAATCGGCCAGAGCGTGAAGAAGGGCGACATCCTTTGCATCGTTGAAGCGATGAAAATGATGAACCACATCGAGGCCGAAACCAGTGGCGTGATCGAATCCATCCTGGTGGAAAACGGTCAGCCGGTGGAATACGACCAACCGCTGTTCACCATCGTTTGAACCGCGGAGTGCCTGCAATGCTGCAAAAAGTCCTGATCGCCAACCGCGGCGAAATTGCCCTGCGCATCGTCCGCGCCTGCAAGGAAATGGGCATCAAGACCGTCGCGGTGTACTCCACCGCCGACCGTGAATTGATGCACCTGGGCCTGGCAGACGAAACCGTGTGCATCGGCCCGGCGTCAGCTGCCCAGTCGTACCTGCACATCCCGGCGATCATCGCTGCGGCCGAAGTGACCGGCGCTACCGCCATTCACCCTGGCTATGGCTTCCTCGCCGAGAACGCCGACTTCGCCGAACAGGTGGAGAAATCCGGCTTCGCCTTTATCGGCCCAAAAGCCGACACCATCCGACTGATGGGCGACAAGGTATCGGCCAAGCACGCCATGATCGCCGCCGGCGTACCAACCGTACCCGGCTCCGACGGCCCGCTGCCAGAAGACGAAGAAACCGCCTTGGCCATCGGCCGTGAAGTCGGCTATCCGGTGATCATCAAAGCCGCTGGCGGCGGCGGTCGTGTGGTGCACAACGAAGAAGACCTGATCAAGTCGGCCAAGCTGACCCGCACCGAAGCCGGTGCCGCGTTCGGCAACCCGATGGTCTACTTGGAAAAATTCCTCACCAACCCGCGCCACGTGGAAGTCCAGGTGCTGTCGGACGGTCAGGGACACGCCATTCACCTCGGCGACCGCGATTGCTCGCTGCAACGTCGTCACCAGAAGGTGTTGGAAGAAGCGCCAGCACCGGGCATCGACGAGAAAGCCCGCGCTGAAGTGCAGGCCCGCTGCGTCAAAGCCTGCATCGACATCGGCTACCGTGGCGCCGGCACCTTCGAGTTCCTCTACGAGAACGGGCATTTCTACTTTATTGAAATGAACACCCGTGTACAGGTCGAGCACCCAGTTTCCGAGATGGTCACCGGCATCGATATCGTCAAGGAAATGCTCAGCATTGCCGCCGGCAACAAGTTGTCCTTCACCCAGGACGACGTGGTCATCCGCGGTCACGCCCTGGAATGCCGGATCAACGCCGAAGACCCGTCGACCTTTATGCCGAGCCCCGGCAAGGTCAAGCACTTCCATGCCCCTGGCGGCAATGGCGTGCGGGTCGACTCGCACCTGTACAGCGGCTACAGCGTACCGCCGAACTATGACTCGCTGATCGGCAAGCTGATCACCTACGGGACAACCCGTGACGAGGCCATGGCACGCATGCGCAACGCCCTGGAAGAAATCGTCGTCGACGGGATCAAAACCAACATCCCGCTGCACCGCGATTTGGTCCGCGACAAGGGCTTCTGCAAAGGCGGCGTGAATATCCATTATCTGGAAAAGAAACTGGGTATGGATAAGCACTAAGCCGCAATGACCTGCTGCGCGTCGGCGATACGGCGTCAAAAACAGCCTCGGAATGCTCATTTACAGACGTAAACTCCGCTTCCTCGGCTGTTTTTTCCTTGTCTCGCTCTAGCTCGCGAGGTCATTGTTCAAGCTTTCTACAAGGGCTGCCATTGGGCAGCCCTTGTCGTTTCCGGCCTGCCGGCGGTGGCAGGCAACCCCTGGCTTCAAGTAAGCTGCGCGCCAATTTGCGCCATCACGCCACAGTGTTCACGAGGTTTTCCATGCCCTGGTTACAAGTCCGTCTCGCCATCACCCCAGAGCAGGCGGAAACCTACGAAGACGCGTTGCTGGAAGTCGGCGCCGTGTCGGTGACCTTTATGGACGCCGAAGACCAGCCGATTTTCGAGCCGGACCTGGGCACGACCCCACTGTGGTCGCACACCCATCTGCTCGCCTTGTTTGAGGCTGACACCGACGCCGACGCTGTGTTTGCCCACTTGCAACTGCTGACCGGCGCTGAACTGCCAGAGCGCCATGCTGAAGTCATTGCCGACCAAGACTGGGAGCGCAGCTGGATGGATAACTTCCAGCCGATGCGTTTCGGCCAGCGCCTGTGGATCGTGCCGAGCTGGCATGCCGCACCGGAGCCGGACGCCGTCAACCTGCTGCTCGACCCTGGCTTGGCCTTCGGCACCGGCACCCACCCGACCACCGCCCTGTGCCTGGAATGGCTGGACGGCCAGGACCTGCAGGACTGCAACGTGCTGGACTTCGGCTGCGGCTCGGGGATTCTGGCCATCGCCGCCCTGCTGCTCGGCGCCAA
>NKIE01000411.1 GCA_002256055.1 Pseudomonas sp. PGPPP3
CGAACGCATCCAGTCGGCCGAGCTGAAGAAGTCCTGGTACCAGTGCAAGGAAAAGCCCTGCAGCGGATAGACCAGAAAGCTGCCGGAGTTGAACGACAGCGGCACGATGACCAGCACCGGCAAAATCAGAAACAGCAGCACCAGGCCGCAGAGGATGCGCAGGCTGTAGAACCACACGCGCTCAATCGTGTAGATGTAGGGGCTGAGCATGGTTGTTCTCCAGAATTCTTGATCCAACAACGGGGGCAACACCCCTCTCCCGGCCCTGGGGCCACCCTCGCCCCACAGGCGAGGGTCACATCTTTATGCCTCTCCCCCGCTTGTGGAGGAGGGACTGGAAGAGAGGAGCAAGCTGCCGACACACCCCCTCTCCCGCCCAGCGGCTGGCCTGCGGCGCAGGCCTTTAATTCAACTCAGGCGCAGGCGACTGGCGCCCACCAGCCAGCTGTACACCACGTAGAGCACCAGGGTGGCGAGCAGCAGCAGACCTCCGAGGGCCGTGGCCATGCCCCAGTTGATGCTGACGTTGGTGTAGAAGGCGACGAAGTAGCTGACCATCTGATCGCCCGGGCTGCCCAGCAATGCAGGGGTGATGTAGTAACCAATCGCCAGGATGAACACCAGCAGGCAACCGGCGCCGACGCCGGCCAGGGTCTGCGGGAAATACACCCGCCAGAAGCTGGCGAACGGGTGGCAGCCCAGGGAGATGGCGGCACGCATGTAGGTCGGTGAAATGCCCTTCATCACGCTATAGATCGGCAGGATCATGAACGGCAGCATGATGTGCACCATCGAGATGTACACCCCGGTACGGTTGAACACCAGCTCCAGCGGCTGATCGATCAGACCAATCGCCAGCAGCGCGCTGTTGATCAAAGGCAGGTTGGCCAGCAGGTAGGCCAACGGGTAGGCCAGCAGCAGGCAGATGGCGGTAATCACCAGACCCATCCAGAAGGTGCGGGCAAAAATATCCAGGTAAATGGCCTGGTCCGGGGTGGCAGAGGCCAGCTCGCCGAGATCATCGATGCGATGGTCGAGGGCAGCCAACAGGTAATAGGGGGTGACGTTAGTGTCGTTGCGGCGGATGACCTGCCAGTAGGCGGGGTCGCCCCAGCGCTCATCGAGGCTTTCCAGCGCATTTTTATAGGAGGCCGGCTCGCTCTTGAAGGGCAGCGCGCGGGCGGTTTTCGACATCAGGCTGCGGTAGCCTGCCAGTTCCATGTTCAGGCGTTTCGACAAGTCACCCAGGGTTTGCTGCTTGCGCGCATCGGCCAGGTCCAGGCTCAGCGCCTGATAAGCCGGTTCGGCAGGCAAGGCTTTGCCATCCCACTGTTGCAGGGCGGCCACGGTGCGCGGCAGGGCGCCGACCACTTCCGGATTGCCCACGCTCTTGACCAGCAGCGCCACAATCGGCACCAGGAAGACCAGCACGAGAAACAGCACCAGCGGCAGGATCAGCGCCTGGGCTTTCAAACGGTTAACCCGCTCGGCACGCGCCAGTCGTTGCTTCAGATTGGGCCCGGTAACCATGGTGAGAGGCTTGGCGACGGCCATAGTGAACTCCGCTAAAAAAGGCCACGCGAACGCGGCCAAAGGGTAACTCCGGGACTCGCCATGAACAGGCGTGAACCCGCAAACTGGGGGAGCGCAACCGCCTTGGCGACGGTTGCGCCGCCCGTCTTACTTGGCAGCCCAGGCGTTGAAGCGCTGTTCCAGCTGCTCGCCGTAGTCAGCCCAGAACACCACGTCCATCGGCACTTGGTTGGCGATGTTTTCCGGGGTGGTCGGCATGTCTGCCAGCATCGACTTGTCCATCAGCGCCCCGGCTTTGGCCAGATCCTTGGCACCTTTTGGAATGGCCCAGGAATCGAAGTCGTAGATGCCGCCGTTCCACACCACTTTGAGGTTGCTTTCCTTCTGCACGGCAGCGATGCGACCGTTGTAGGCCGAGCTCATCACGACGTCACCGGAGGCCAGGTACTGCGGCGGCTGAGCGCCGGCTTCCCACCACTGAATGCTCGGCTTGAGCTGGTCGAGTTTTTTGAAGGCGCGATCAACACCGGCTGGAGTCGCCAGCACCGTGTAGACCTCTTTCGGCGCCACACCATCGGCCATCAGGGCGAATTCCAGGGTGTACTTGGCGCCTTTACGCAGGCCACGCTTGCCTGGGAACTTGTTGGTGTCCCAGAAATCGGCCCAGCCGGTAGGCGCGCTTTTCAGCTTGTCGGCGTTGTAAGCCAGCACGGTCGACCACACGAAGAAGCCCACGCCGCAAGGCTGAATGGCCCCCGGAACGAAGTCATCGGAGTTGCCGAACTGCGCCGGGTCGAGGGTTTCGAACAGGCCTTCGTCACAACCACGGGCCAGCTCCGGCGACTCAACTTCTACCAGGTTCCAGGACACACTCTTGGTGTCGACCATGGCTTTGACCTTGGCCATTTCACCGTTGTATTCACCGGCAATTACCTTACCGTGACCGGCCGCTTCCCACGGGCTGTAGAAGGCTTTGACCTGGGCGTTTTTGTTCGCGCCACCAAAAGACACCACAGTCAGGTCGGCCGCCATGCTGGAGGCGGCGAACGCCATGCCCAGGGTCAGCGCAGTGAGTTTGAGAGAGTTGTTCATTGTTGTTGTCTCCACTGGATTGATAACGGATCGATCACACAGCATCGAGTAACGGGTCGAGCGCGCGTACGTGCTCCACTTGCCAGCCGAGGGGCACCACGTCGCCCACCGCGAGTGCCGGATCAAGCTCGGCAATCGGTTGTTTGACGAAGAAGTCGGCCTTGCCACAAACCTCCAGGCGCACACGCACGTGGTCGCCCAGATAGATGAATTCCTCCACGCGGCCACTGAAGCGGTTGGCACAGCTTTCACTGGCACCGTTCAAGCGAATGCGCTCCGGGCGGATCGACAGCGTCACCGGACCACCAACCGCGCCGACATTCACCGCCAGCGCCTCGACCTTCTCGCCACGGCTCAGTTCAACCACGCAACGCTCGCCACTGCGGCTGTGCAGACGGCCGTTGAGGCGGTTGTTCTCGCCAATAAAGTTGGCCACAAAGGTGTTCTTCGGCTCTTCATACAGGCAGCGCGGCGGCGCGATCTGCTGGATCTCGCCCTGGTGGAATACCGCCACCCGGTCGGACATGGTCAGGGCTTCACCCTGGTCGTGGGTCACGTACACCACGGGCACGCCGAGGCGCTGGTGGATGTGCTTGATCTCCA
>NKIE01000412.1 GCA_002256055.1 Pseudomonas sp. PGPPP3
AGCCGCATAATATAGCGCGAAGGCGGCAATTAGCGGCACATATTCAGATGTATTCCCATGCGCGCGGATTAGCCGATAAAGCCGCGTCGTTTCGTCACCCGGTATACCACCGAGCTGCTTGGCCTTACCGCGTTCGAGTGAAACCGCGAGGCCCAATCCAAATAGCAAAAGCCCCAACAGGCCAACACACAATAGTTCGACGTTCATTACATTTCCGATCACAATTGCGACTTGTCAGTATAATGATTGCTGGCCGCTTTTGACCTTACTTTTGGAAGGTGTTTCGAAAATCGCGTTTCGAAATAACAGGAAATCAAGGAGCTTCCTGAATGACCTTTTCAAATCTGTTCTCCCCTGTCAAAGTCGGCTCGCTCAATTTGCCAAACCGGATCGTCATGGCTCCGATGACCCGGCTGCGGGCAGATGGCGGAATGCCAAACACCCACATGGCCGACTATTACAGCCAGCGTGCAAGCGCAGGACTGATCGTCACCGAGTGCACGATGATTTCCGATACCAGCGCAGCGTACATAAATGCGCCGGGCATGTATGATGATCGTTTCGTTGATGGCTGGCGCGCCGTGACTGACGCGGTGCATGAAGCGGGTGGCCGGATCTATCTTCAGCTTTGGCATTCGGGTCGCGTCGCGCACAGCTCGATGATGCCGGATCGCGGGCCTCCATTGGCGCCTAGCGCAATCGCCGGAGACGGTGACTTGCATACCTATGAAGGCAAATACCCCATGTCGCAGCCGCGAGCACTGACGGGCGACGAGGTGCGTGGCTTGACCAAAGCGTTCGGCAAGGCCGCAGATCGCGCAAGACAGGCCGGGTTTGACGGCGTCGAAATTCATGGGGCTTTCGGCTATCTTGTCGATCAGTTCCTGCAGGATGGCAGCAATCACCGTGCAGATGATTATGGCGGAAGCGTTGAAAACCGCGTGCGATTTTTGTTGGGCGTTCTCAGCGCGGTGCAGCAAGCGATGGGCCAGAATGTCGGAGTCAAACTCTCGCCCTGCAGCCGCGCACACGGGATGAGCGATTCCAATCCGGCTGGCATTTTCGGCTTTCTGCTTGGACAGCTCAACGAAGCGGACCTCGCATACGTCCATATGATGGAGCCGTTGCCATTCGATGTAGAAATGGGTCACACCATACCAGTGACCCGCTCATTCGCGCGCGCGCACTATCAAGGAACGCTGATCGCCAATGGCGGGTTCGGAGCAGACTCAGCGGAAGCGGCACTCGCGGCTGGCGAAGCTGACTTGGTTTCCTTCGGCCAGAATTTCATCGCCAATCCCGATTTGCCTCAGCGGATGCTGAGCCAGACGCCGCTCGCAATGCCCGATTTCAATCTAGTTTACGGGATGCCGGGCAATCCAACTGAAGCTGGATATACCGACTATCCAAGGTCAGCCGCGGCATGACGCCTGAAGAAAAGGCCGATCTGCTTTGGATGCGAGCCGAGGTTGAGCAGGTCATGCTCAATTTTGGTCGCGCGCTCGATACGGGAAATTGGGCCATGTATCGAGCGTGTCTTGCGGACCGGATCAGTGTGGATTTCGAACGGCTAACTGGCTTCCCCGAGATTGAAATAGGAGCCGATGCATGGACACGCTTCGCCGAACTCGCGCTCGGCTCGGTGCGTCGACATCATCAATATTCCAACTTCTCAGTACAGATTGACGGTGATCGTGCTCAAGCGATCACCTATATGGTCGCTCGCCATTTCAAGATGACAGACCGCGGCGCATCGGAAAACACGCAATATGGCTGGTATGACAACAGCTTTGAGCAACAAAGCGGGGTGTGGAAGATTACGCGGCTTTCACATCAATTTTCCTGGGTGGCAGGCAATGATGCCTTGCTCGATTTTTCCGATCCAGAACTGGCGGCGCATATGGCCACGGTCTTCTGCGATGCGAACCGTGTCAGGCTATGAGGCCAAGTTGGCGTGCTTTGAATACAGCCTCTGATCGCCGATTGACCCCGAGCTTCCCGTAGATTTGCTGAAGGTACCATTTGACGGTCCCAAGCGTCAGCCCGGCGTCATCGGCAATCTGGCCATTCATCATTCCCGTCGAAATCATCAGGAGAATTTCGGATTCTCGGTCGTTCAGCGCGTCATATTGGCCGCCAAGTTCATCCAAATCGACCGGAGCTGCGCTGGCCTTGCGGACTCCTCCGCCAATCGCCTGATGCAGACGTTGATGATACGCGGCAGACGCGGCGTCCAATCCGACCGTTGGAATTTGCATCTGTTCGAGCTGCGCTCTAACCGCAGGGTTGGCATCTATAATGGAACGCAAAAAGCCGCCCTTGCTTCCCAAAGTCAATGCAGTTCGCAAGGTCCGGTGAGCAAGCTTTGCATCTCCCATCAATATCTGAACGTGTGCCAGCAGCACCGCAAAGCGAACGCCGAAGCGGACGCAGCCATGATCATCGAAAAAGCGCATCCAGCGCCGCAGCAATGCATCGGCACCACTCAGATTGTTCTCGACGAGCGCCAAATGCGCCGCAGCAAAGGCACGCGCGGCGGCGGCGGTAGTCTGGCCCTTTGCGGGATAGAAGCTGCCCAGTTCGGTCGCGAGATTGTTAAGCAGGCCAACGCGGCGCACTTCGGCATTTTCTCCCTCCGCTGCCAGTATGCGGAGGCGGTCAGCGATTAAAAAGGCGTTGAGACGGTCAAACTCACGCGAGATGGAAATCTCTTCGCCTTCATCCAGCACTCGGAGCGCTGCCTGTGTGGATTCAAGCGCCGCAAGACGCACTTTGGTTTGATAGCCCGCGACCAACTGATCAACCAAACCCGTTTGTGTCGCGAGCGGCAGAAACTCATCCACAAGGGCGCGTGCGCCTTCAACATCGTTAAGCTCATAAAGCAGTTCAGCAAGGTGCAGGGCGGGTATCGCAGCGGCCGGATTGGCTCTGCCCACGACGTCAAGCGCAGTCTCGAAGGCCCCTTCGTAAATGATACGGGCGCGTCCAAGATTCCCTGCCTGAGCATAGCCCGCGCCGACAATGCAATCGTGCCAGATGGTGCCCCAGCGATTTCCGTTGTTGACGAATATTTCGCGCGCGCGGCCCGAAGCAGCGACGGTCTGGCAATTGAATTGCTCCCTATGCGCATAGATCAACGAGGTCTGCGTCACAGCGTCGTCATAGAAGGAATAAGCCCCTTCCATCGTCAGACATTGGCGAGCAAGGACCTCGGCGCGCACCATATC
>NKIE01000413.1 GCA_002256055.1 Pseudomonas sp. PGPPP3
CAGCAGGGCGAGTAACGCGGCAGGGTCACTTCAGGTAGCTGTCGTAGATGGCCTGATAGCCGCCGCTGGCTTTCAGGTGCGCCAGACCGGCGTTGAAGTCGTCGCGCACCTGCTGGCTGCGAAACAGCGGGCGGTAGTCGTCGGGGTTCACTTCAACAAAGTGGTGCATTTGCACGGCTTTGGCGTGGAACAGGTTGGTGCGGCTGAGCATCAACTCGAAGTAGCGGAAAATACTCTTGTCGCTCAATACCACGTCGAAGCGTCCCTTGTTCAGGCCGCTGACCTGCAGTTCCTGATTGTTCTGCTCGAAATACAGGCCATCTTTGTCGACGCTCTCCAGCCAGGCCTGGTAGCGCTTGAGTGCTCCAGGAAAGGCCACCACGGCCAGGCCCTTGAGGTCTTCGGCGCTGCGGATCTGCAGGTTGCGCTCCTTTAGGCTGATAAACACATTGTCATACAGCACTGCCGGCTCGCCATAAAAGGCGCCTTGCGGGCTCAGGTCGTGGCCGAGGTCGGTCATCGCTGCATCGACATTGCCGCGTTTGAACTCGATCGGCACCCGCGCCAGCGGGTAGTAGCGGGGCTGCAGGCGATGGCCCTTGTAGGCCAGGGCCTGGCCAATCACCTCCAGCTCGATGCCGCTATCGCTTTCCGGAAAGCAGAATGGCGGGATCTTTTCACCAAAAGCCATCACCACATCCTCGGCCATGCTGCACAACGGCAGTCCGCAGAGCAGCCAGACAAGCCCTTGCTGGCACAACCTACGACAGATTCTCAACGGTCCCATCGGTGGTCTCCTTGCGCCTATTGATCGCGGCGCTGGGATCAGTCTAGAAGCCGGGTGTGACGTGCGGGGCTGATCCGACTAACAGTCGGACGAGTTGCTCTCGAATTCTGTGATCAGGTTGTTGCGGCATCGGTCTGGGCCGCTGCGCTGGCCTCCAGGCGGGTTTTCTCGTTGTGCAGAAACTGCCGCAGTTCTTGCAGGTTGGCGATTTTCTCTTCGACTTCGGCCAGCTTACGCGTTACCAGCAGCGCCCCTTGGGCGCAGTCCAGTTGCTGGTTACGCTGGGCCTGGAGGATTTCGCCGATCTCCGCAAGGGAGAAGCCCAGGCCCTGAGCCTGCTGAATAAAACTCAGGTCTTTGACGGTTTGCGCGCTGTAGTCGCGGTAGTTGTTGCCCTGACGTTGGGCGCTGATCAGGCCGACACTTTCGTAATAACGCAGGGTGTGACGGCTGGCGCCGCTGTGTTGTTCCAGTTCGCCGATGCGCATGTCATTTACTCCTTGACTGTCGAGTGCCCTCGACAGTTTAGCCTGCTGTTGCCCATTACTCAGGAGCTTCAGCATGCACGCAGAATGTTTTGTCACTGGCGGTAGCGGCTTTATTGGCCAGCACTTGCTGGCCCGACTAACCCGTCAGGGCCACCCCGTAACTGTGTTGCTGCGGCAGCCGCAGACGTTGCCGCAGTTGCAGCAGCAGGTCGAACAATTGGGCGGCGATGGCCGTTTGTTGCGTGGCGTGGCGGGCGATCTAAGCCACGCGCAGTTGGGTCTGGACCAGGCTGCCCGCCAGCAGATCGCTCGCGCTGCCGTGGTGTTTCACCTCGGTGCGCAGTTCGCCTGGGGGCTGACGATTGAGCAGGCCCGCGCGGTGAATGTCGCGGGCGCCTTGCAGGTGGCGGAGTTGGCGGCCGGGCAGGGCAGTCGGCTGCTGATGGTGGGCGGTTATATGCTGGAGAATCACGCCCATCTGCGCCGTGTCGGTGTCGACCTGCGACAGCCGCAGCGTACCGATTGGCCAGCCGTGTATCGCCGGGTGGGCGGTTATGAAGGCAGCAAACTGGAGGCTCACTTCCAGGTGTTGGCGCGCATGCAGGCGCTGGGCGGCGAGCTGACCATCGTCCATCCGGCCACTGTCTGCGGGCATAGTCAGAGCGGTCATCTGTTGGCTGCTCAGCCGCTGGCGCAGTTGATCGGCAATCTGAGTGCCGGCAAGCTCGGCGCCATTCCCGGCTCGGCCGCCCATTGGTTACCGCTGGTCTGCGTGGATTTTCTCGTGGAATTGATGGTGACCGCCGCCTTTGATCCGGAGCAGGCTGGTCGCCAGGTGCTGGCTCTGGATGAGCGCACGCCGAACCTGCACGGCCTGCTGCAGGTGTTGGCTGAGGCCTTGGCGGTCAAGGCGCCGCAGCGCCATGTGCCGATCGCATTATTACGCGCGTTGCTGAATATTCCGGGGGCGCAGCGGCTTTTGCGTACCGACGTCGAATCGCTGGATTTTATCCAAACCACACGCTTCGACACCGCTGCCACTCAGGCGTTAGCGCGCAAACATCAGCTGACCTGGCCGGACTTGCCCGCTGCACTGCAGGCGACGGCGCGTTATGTGGCGGGGGAGGTGCGCGGTTGACGATGACCGCCTCTGCAGGCGGTCATCTTGATGTCACTTAGGCAGCTTGTTCGGCGGCCTGCCCCAGTGCCCGGTTGAGGGCGCTGAACAGGGCGCGGAAGCTCGCCGTGGTGAGGTTCTCGTCGATACCCACGCCGTGCAGGGCGCGGCCACCGTTCACGCGCAGCTCGATATAGGCGGCCGCCTTGGCGTTGGTGCCTGCGCCGATGGCGTGCTCGGCGTAGTTGACGATCTCCACGCCCACCGGCAGGCCGGCCACCAGGGCTTCCAGCGGGCCCTTGCCGATGCCGCGCCAGTGTTGGCTGGCGCCGTCATTGCTGACCTCAACGTCCACTGCGCTGGTGCCGTTTTCTTCCTGCAGGCGATGGCCTTTCAGGGCGTAAGGCGTGGTCGCTTGCAGGTATTCACGCTCCAGCAGGCTGTAGATCTGCTCAGCGCTCATTTCCAGGCCGAGGCGGTCGGTTTCCTTCTGCACCACCTGACTGAACTCGATCTGCATGCGCCGCGGCAGGCTGATGCCGTATTCCTGCTCCAACAGGAAGGTGATGCCGCCTTTGCCGGACTGGCTGTTGACGCGGATTACCGCCTCATAGCTGCGGCCGATGTCGGCCGGGTCAATCGGCAAGTACGGCACTTCCCACAGACCATTGGCATCCTGCTGGGCGAAGCCCTTGCGGATCGCATCCTGGTGCGAGCCGGAAAACGCGGTATGCACCAGGTCGCCGACATATGGATGGCGCGGGTGCACTGGGATCTGGTTGCACTCCTCGACCACCTTGCGCACGGCGTCGATGTCGGAGAAGTCCAGCTGC
>NKIE01000414.1 GCA_002256055.1 Pseudomonas sp. PGPPP3
AGGTCATAAACGATCACAGTGTGGTCGCCTTTGGCCTTGTCCATACCGTAAGCCAGCGCAGCCGCAGTCGGCTCGTTGATGATGCGCTTAACGTCCAGACCGGCGATGCGGCCGGCGTCTTTGGTGGCCTGACGCTGGCTGTCGTTGAAGTAGGCCGGCACGGTAATCACCGCTTCGGTCACTGGCTCGCCGAGGTAGTCTTCGGCGGTTTTCTTCATCTTCTTCAGAATTTCAGCCGAGATTTGTGGCGGGGCCATTTTCTGATCATTAACCGCTACCCAGGCGTCGCCGTTGTCAGCCTTGACGATCTTGTACGGCACCATTTCGATGTCTTTCTGTACAACGCTTTCTTCAAAACGCTTGGCCGATTGGCCAACCAGAATTTCGCCGTCGTTGGCATACGCAATGATCGACGGAGTAGTACGTGCACCTTCGGCGTTTTCGATAACTTTAGCGACGCCGTTTTCCAGAACCGAGACGCAGGAGTTGGTAGTCCCCAGGTCGATACCAATAATTTTGCCCATTCTTAACTCTCCCAAAATTTTGAATTTCCGCGACTCGGGTTTACCGATCGCGGCAGCACTTAATCGCTTGTACTAATAGATGGGGGCCGGCTGGCGAATTTCAAGCCTGCTCATCAATCGACGGTGGCGCCTCAGTTGGAGCCTTGCTGACCACAACCATGGCCGGGCGCAACAGACGACCGCTCAGCAGATAGCCCTTCTGGAACACCTTGAGCACGCTGTTCGGCTCAACATGCGGGCTTTCCTGCAGCGCCATAGCCTGATGATGCTCGGCATTAAACGGTGCGCCGTGCGGATCAAGCGCCTCGATGTTGAAGCGGCGGAAGGTGTCCTGCAGCAGCTTAAGGGTCAGCTCCATGCCTTCACGCACAGGCTTGATCGCCTCATCGTCGGCGCTGGTCAGCTCGATACCGCGCTCCAGGCTGTCGACAACCGGCAACAGATCGCTGGCGAATTTTTCCAGGGCGAACTTGTGCGCCTTCTCAACGTCCTGCTCGGCACGGCGACGCACGTTCTGCATATCAGCCGACACGCGCAGGGCTTGATCCTGGGCCGCTGCCAGCTGCTCCTCAAGGGCGTGCACGCGCGCCACCAGGTCATCACCCGCTGCCTCAGCAGCATTAGCCTCAAAGGCCTGCGGATCCAGGTTCTGTTCGTCAGCCATGCGTTCCTCCTGTGATAAACAATGGCGAGTCAGCGCTCGCACTTCTGCCTTCTATATGGGGACAGATTTTGCAGCTTCAAGGGCGAGCAAGGATTGTCAGGCGCAAACAAAACACTGTATAAATAACCAGACATAGGCCTGGGAGCGCCCACCATGCTGGTACATCTTTCTGTTCACAACTACGCCATCGTCGAACACCTCGACCTCGAGCTGAACGCCGGCATGTCGGTGATAACCGGCGAAACCGGCGCCGGCAAATCGATCATGCTCGACGCCCTCGGCCTGGCCCTGGGCGATCGTGCCGACAGCGGCGTGGTGCGCCCAGGCGCCGACAAGGCCGACATTCTCGCCAGCTTCGACCTGGCCGCCATCCCCGAAGCCCGCCAGTGGCTGAGCGAGCGCGACCTGGATAACGACGGCCCGTGCATCCTGCGCCGGGTGATCACCTCCGAAGGCCGCTCGCGCAGCTACATCAACGGCTCACCCTGCCCCCAAGGCGACCTCAAGGCCCTTGGCGAACTGCTGATCGACATCCACAACCAGCACGAACACCAATCCCTGCTTAAACCTGACACCCACCGCCGCCTGCTGGATGAATATGCCGGCAGCCAGGAACTGGCGCGCCAGGTGCAACTGGCCGCCCAACGCTGGCGCCAGACCCGTCAGGAGCTGGAGCGCCTGGCCAATGCCGGCGACGAACAACGCGCGCGTCATCAGTTGCTCAGTTACCAGCTTGAGGAACTCGACAATCTGGCCCTCGGCGACAATGAGCTGCCGCAACTGGAGCAAGACCACAAAGCCCTGGCCAACGCTGAAAGCCTGCTCAGCGCCTGCCGCCTGGTGCTGGAGCAATGCAGCGAGCACGACGGTGGCAACGTGCTGTCCGGCCTGACGTCCAGCCTGCAGCGCCTGAGCCCATTCAACAGCCCACCTGGCGCCCTTAGCGAAGCCGTAAACCTGCTGGCCAGCGCCCAAATTCAGGTCGAGGAAGCCGTTGGCGAGCTGAACCGCTTTCTCGACCATTTCGACGCAGACCCAGCCCGCCAGCAACAACTGGAAGAGCGCCTGGACAGCATCTACACCCTGGCCCGCAAACACCGTATCCAGCCCAGCGAACTCGGCGCCCTGCAACAGCAGTTGTTTGACGAACTGGAAAGTCTGAATGCCGACGACCAGGCTTGCGAGCGCCTGAGCAACGAACTGACCGCTTACGCCCGCCACTTTCAGGACAAGGCCGCCGAACTCAGCCAACTGCGTCAAGGTGCCGCCAGCCAGCTGGCCACCGCCGTGGAAGGCGAAATCCAGCGCCTAGGCATGCCCGGTGGACGCTTCACTATCGAGCTGCGTGCAACTGCTCACGCCGACCCCCACCCCCACGGCCAAGAGCAGGTGGAATTACTGGTCAGCGCCAACCCCGGCCAGCCGCTCAAGCCCTTGGCCAAGGTGGCCTCAGGCGGCGAACTGTCACGCATCAGCTTGGCAATTCAGGTCATCACCGCGCAGACCTCGCGGGTGCCGACCCTAGTATTCGACGAAGTCGACGTTGGCATCGGTGGCCCCACCGCCGAAGTGGTTGGCCAGCTCTTGCGCCGACTGGGTGAACGCGGCCAGGTCCTGACCGTCACCCACTTGCCGCAAGTGGCCGCCCAGGGCCATCACCACCTGTTCGTGCACAAAGCTCGCGGCAGCGATGCCACCCGCACCGCCGTAGCCCACCTGCAAGACAGCGACCGCATTGAGGAAATCGCCCGCATGCTTGGCGGCGTCGATCTAACCAGCGAATCCCTGGCCCATGCCCGCAAGATGGTGAGCACGGCACAAAGCTAAACGCCGCAGCGAACCCAAAACGCAAAAAGGCGACCCTGAGGTCGCCTTTTTGCCATTACGCCAACGCTTACTTTTTCTTGCGTACGTAGAGCACCAAATTGTGATCCACCAGCTCAAAGCCATGCTCACTGACGATCTCTTTCTGGCGTTTTTCGATTTCAGCATCGATGAACTCAATCACCTCTCCGCTTTCCACGCAGACCATATGG
>NKIE01000415.1 GCA_002256055.1 Pseudomonas sp. PGPPP3
CAGCAGGATCTTGCCCTTACCTTGGGCGCCCTGCTCGAGCAGGGCCAAGGCCTGACGTACGCCCTGGTCGGCACGTTGTCCGGGGGTTGGCATGATCGCCGGGTTGAGGGCTTCCAGCAGGTTGCGGGTGGTGGCGAGGTCGTCTGACAGCGGCACTAGGGTGTGGGCGCTGCCGGCAAACACGACAATGCCGGTGGGTGCGTCACGACGGCTATGCAGCAGGTCGAGCAGTTTGCGCTTGGCCTGCTCCAGGCGACTGGGTGCAACATCGGTGGCGAGCATGGACGTGCTCAGGTCCAGTACCACCACCAGCGGGTCGGCGCGTTTCAGGTTGACCTGTTCCACCCGCTGCCAGCTGGGGCCGAGCAGGGCCAGCAGCGCAAGTAGCCAGGCCAGCCCGAGGGCCAGCCAGGGCAGACGACTGTTGCGACGGCTAACGCCACCTAGCAGCACCTGATGAAACGCTGGCGGCAGCAGACTTTGCCAGCGCCCGGCGCGCTGTTGGCGGTGCCACAGGTGCCAAACCAGCCAGGCCAGTAGTGGCAACAGCAGCAGCCAGAATGGCCGCAGCCAGTGGGGCCAGAGCGCCATCATGGGCGCCTCCTTAACCAGTTGGGGCGTTGCTGTTGCAGGTCGGGCCATAGTTCATGGCCCACCAAAGCCAGGCTCAGCAGCAGAGCCAGGGCCAGTGGCCAGCAATACAGGGCTTGCGCCGGGCGGGCCTGGGTCGGCTGCTGGGCGACCGGCTCCAGTTGGTCGAGGGCCTCGCGGATAGCCTGCAGTTCCTCTGCATCGCGGGCGCGGAAGTACTGGCCGCCCGTGCTGCTGGCGATGGCCTTGAGGCTCGGTTCGTCGAGGTCCAGGCCTGGCGTCAGGCCGAGCATACCGAGCACGCCGGCATCCGGGTCGGCACCGATGCCGATGGTGTAGATTTTTACCTGTGCATCGGCGGCCAGGCGGGCGGCGGTTAGCGGGTCAATCTGCCCGGCAGTATTGGCGCCGTCGGTGATCAGAATCAGTACTCGGCTGTCTGCGGGGCGCAGGCGCAGGCGTTTCACTGCCAAGCCAATGGCGTCGCCGACGGCGGTGTTCTTGCCGGCAATGCCGATTACCGCTTCATCCAGCCAGGTGCGCACGGTATGGCGGTCGAAGGTCAGCGGTGCCTGCAGGTAGGCCTGGCTGCCAAATAGGATCAAACCCACGCGGTCGCCACGGCGCTGCTCGATAAAGTCACTGAAGAGACGTTTGACCAGGGTCAGGCGGCTGACGTCCTGGCCTTGCCACTGCATGTCAGGGTGCTCCATGGAACCCGACACATCCACCGCCACCAGCAGGTCACGGCCACTGGCCTGCAGCGGCAGCGGTTCGCCGACCCATTCCGGGCGTGCTGCGGCCAGCAGCAGTAACAGCCAGATCGCGGCAAAGGGCAGTTGTTGGCGCCAGGCCGGCAGGTTGGCGCGGGCGCGGCGACCGGCCAGGGCTTCCAGCTCCGGCAGAAAACTGACCTTGAGGGCCGCCTCGCCGCTGTCGGCAATCGGCAGTACCTGGCGCAGCAGCCAGGGTAGCGGGGCGAGGAGGAAGACCCACGGCCAGGTGAACTCAAACATGCTTGCGAATCCAGATGTCGATGGACTGATTGAGGCCGTCGATAGCCTTGTCATCCATTTTGCACAGCGGCCGGTATGCCCCTTCGACTAGCACCATCCAGCGGGTCAGGCCGGCGGCCGGGCAGCGGCTGTCGAGAAACGCCAGCCAGGCGCGGCCATTCAGCGTGTGGCTGTTGTTTTCCGGGTAATGGCTGCGGCACAGGCGCTTGAGCAGGGCATTGAGTTGCTGCAACCAGGGGCCGGCCGGCTGGCCGTAGGGTTTTGCCAAGGCCGCCAGCTCCGCCAGGGCAGCTTGGCGTAGTGGGGCGAGGGGCAGATTGTCGCGGCCCTGTTGGCGTTTTTTCGGCAGTTTGCGCAACAGGCGCCAGAGGCCCCAAGCTAGCAATGGGCAAAGGAGCGCCAGCAACCACCAGCCAGGGGCAGGCGGCCACCAGTGGATGGCGGGCGGGGCAATCAGCGGTTGCAACTGGTCGAGCGGGTTCATCGGGTCTTTCTCGGGCGCTGTGCCTGCAAGTGTTCGCGCAACTGGTCCTGCACGCTGGCGGCGGTGTGCAGGGGCATCAGCGGTACGCCGAGCTTTTGCGCCAGGCGCTGCCAGCGCGCACGCCGGGCCTCGGCCTGGTTGGCATAGGCCTGGAGCAGTTCGAGGTTGTGAGTGTCTAGTTCCAATTGCGCGTCGCTCTCGGCAAAGCGCAGCAGGCCGGCGGTGGGCAATGCATGGTCGAGGGCATCGGCCACCGGCAGCAACAGCAGGTCGGTGTGTCTGGCCAGCAGGCTGAGTTGCTGTTCGGCACCGTCGGACAGGGCGCGCTCATCACACAGCACCACTGCCAGGCTACCGGGGCGCAGCACCTCGCGGGCGCGGCGCAGGGCCAGGCCGAAGGCGTCGCGCTCGCCTTGAGGGTCGACCTTGAGGTCGGCATGCAGGGCCAGGTTGGCGCGCGCCAGGCGATTGAGCAATTGCAGCAGGCTTTGCTTGCTGCGCCGCGGCTTGATTTCGTGGTGCTCATGATCGCCAAACACCAGGCCGCCGATGCGGTCGTTATGGCCCAGTGCGGCCCAGCCGATCAGGCTGGCGGCTTGGGCGGCGAGCACTGACTTGAACATCAGACCACTGCCGAAAAACAGCCGCCGGCTTTGCTCGACCATGATGAAAATCGGCCGTTCGCGCTCCTCATGAAACAGCTTGGTGTGCGGCTCCTGGGTGCGCGCAGTGACGCGCCAGTCGATGGTGCGTACGTCGTCGCCGGCCTGATAGGCCCGCACCTGGTCGAAATCCACCCCGCGTCCGCGTAGTTTGGAATGATGCAGGCCGGCTAGTGGGCTGCGCTTGGCCTGGGTGGAGAACAGCTGCACCTCGCGGGCGCGATGACGCATATCGATCAGCTCGGCGAGGCTGACCTGAATGCCGGGTTGGGTAGGCTGGTTGTGCATGGTGCTAGCGCGTAGCCCGGATGCAATCCGGGAATCGTGCGTGAAGATTTCCGGATTGCATCCGGGCTACCCAGCGACGTCGCATCACGCCACCGCCACCACGTCGAGAATGCGCTGGATGACCCGGTCTTGATCGATGCCGGCGGCTTCCGCCTCGAACGACAGGATGATGCGGTGACGCAG